>NZ_JHVI01000022.1 GCF_000620065.1 Meiothermus cerbereus DSM 11376
TCCACATGGCCGTTGAGCTTAGGACTTCGCGGGGGCAGCACGAAGAGCCGGATGCCCAGAGCCTGGCAGCCCTCCTCAAACGCCGCCATGAACTCGCTTCCCCCATCCACCTGCACCGCCCGGATGGGAAAAGGACACCGCTCCACCCGTCCCTGGCCCTCCAGGTAGACCAGGATGCGCCCCACCGTGCGCTCGCTCAAGGTATAGCCCGCCTTCCGCAAGGAAAGCCAGATGGGCCAGCGCCCCCAGGTGGGGTTCTCCTTCCGCAAGCCTTCCACCTGCGCCAGCAGCTCGGGGGTCCAATGCACCTTGCCCCGCAGGCGTTGGGGTCGCTTACTTCTGGGTTTCAGGCCGGTGAGTCCCTGCTCCTTGAGCCTTCCCTTCCAGCGGTAGTAGCTGGCCCGGCTGAGGCCCACCACCTCCTGCACCTCGCTCCAGGGTACCCCCCGTTTCCTGAGGGCTTCCACCTGCTTGAGCTGGCGCAGGCGTTCTAAGGACTGTGGGGTCACCTGCGCCGGCCTCGGCCAGTTCTAAAGCTTTCCTGGCGCCCCTAAAGACCTCTTTGCCAACTGTGGTAAGCTGCATCTGGGGAACCTCCTCTTCCTAAAAGTGGTTCCCCTATTTTGCTTCACTCGGAGTCTCACCTGTGTTTGTCCGAGTACACCCAGTGGTTAAAAAGTTGAAAAACGAATGCGCCTGTATCCAGCGGAGCTTCCTGGCAAGAAGCACACTACGGGTTCCTCAGGGGGCAGGACACTAGCTGGCGCAACTCAGCATTCGGTTCAGCAGCCGTGGGTTCTGCGTGTGGGCCTGCAACTCGAGGGCCAGCAGCTTCAGGTATTCGGCAAAGAAGGGCTCGAGCTGGGGTCGCCAGTTCACCAATAGGGTTTCGGACAAACCCAGGTGTTCAGCCCATAGCTCCACAAGCTCATCGGCTTTGATGGGAAGGTGCGCCTGCAAACGATAAAGCAACGTTGGAATTAAGTGCTCAGACACAAAATGCCGGTCTACCAACCAGTCTTGCTGGCCACCTTGCTTTTGCACAAACAGGGCGAGGGCGGTGTGGGCGCTTTGCTCCAGAGTTTTGGCGTTAAGGGCGTGCTTCATATCGTTCTCCCCGATCGGCTCGACTCGAGCCGATGTCTTAATGGTAGTAGGCACATGAGCGATTGAGAATGGTAAAACAAAAGAAAAGTGGGCTCATAACAAGCAAAACTAAAGTAAACTTTGCATATGGCTATTGATTCTAAATATCTAGATGGAACCTCTTGGAAAATCCTCGAGCTGCTCCAGCAAAACGCCCGCCTGCCTTTTAGCGAGATTGGCCGGCAGGTGGGGTTGTCGGCTCCTGCTGTTGCCGAGCGGGTGCGCCGGATGGAGGAAGCTGGGATCATCCGGGGCTACCGGGCCGAGGTAGACCCAGGCAGACTGGGCTACACCCTCGAGGTCTTTATTCGGGCCGAAATAACCCACAGCAACCACGATGCAGCCATCCGTTACATTGCTCAGCTACCCAATGTGCTCGAGTTCTGGAACCTGACGGGCCGCGATGGCTACCTGATTCGAGCAGTTTTTCGCTCCGTACAGGAGCTCGAGCAGGTGCTCAACCAAAAACTGGGTATGTACGGAACCACCACCACCGCCCTGGTGCTTTCCAAGCCGGTCGCCTTTCGCGTCCTAAGCAAGGAGCAAGCCGCTTTATAATCGAGCGCACCCTTTCCGGGCAGTTGAAGCCCAGGTTTGACTGAACAGTCTCTAACAGCGGGGCGACGCTCTTTTCGCCCTAGGGAGCGAAGGGTGGGCACTGGGCTTCACAGCGATAACTTTGATGGGCAGCTCTGTGAAGCCGCTATTACAGGTCGTACCAGGGTGGCGTTCCGCGAAATAGCTCGATGGGCTCACCCAAAACTTCTGCCCGGCTGGCCTCTACAAGCGAAATTACCTGTGGCGGGCAGCTTTCCACACAGGCCCGGCATCCCGTACAGGCCGACACGTTTAGTTTCAAGACGTACTCTTCGCCCCCTGCGCTGTCGCGTTCACGCTCGACTGCTTTGGTGGGGCAAACGTTGGTGCAAACCGGGCATAGCGTACACCCTTCTGCTACCGCAATGCGCGTCCACTGCACAGCCGGGGCTCGGTAGGCAGCCACTTTACGCAAACGCAGCTCTGCGGGCAGGTCGCCCCGCTTGTCCTCGTAGGGTTCCGCTGGTGGCAGGGGCAGGTTGGGCACCAGCTCGGCAGCCGAGCGCTTGGCCCCGCCAAACATCGCCCCAAAAAACTCCCGCCGACCCACCTCGGCCCCACGTAAGGCCTCCTGCTGCATATGCGCCTCGAGCCCTGGAAAATACCTCTTCGCTTCCTGCAGCGCCCATTGCACCCGCTCTGGAACGGTAGGGCCACCAATCTTGCAGCTTTGGCAGTCGCCGTGGGCCAGCTTGAGCGAACCAAAGCGCGAGGCCGCCTCGGCTAAAACCCCGGGCGTAAGCTGGCCCAGGCAATGGATTTCGTCGCCCGCACCGGGCGCTTTGGAGCAGCGAAGCTGTCCCTGGCCCCGGTGCAGCTTCTCCTGGATTGGGCCAAGCGGAAACTCCAGTGCTACGCCCGGACAAACGGCGGTACAGAGCCCACAGCTGGTGCAGCTCACCTCATCTATCTCGACGGTAAAGTTTTGCAAGTTGATGGCCTGGTGCGGGCACACCTGCTGACATTTATCGCACCCACCCACGCTGTTGCGCTCGAGCAAGCAGCGCGGCCCGGTATATTCCGGGGTGGGGTCGGTTAGTTTGAGAAAAGCGCCTACGAGGTTATCGAGTAATCCCACAATAAACAGCGTACAGGGTAATGGGTAGCGAGGAGGGACAAAACTGACATTTCATCGCGCTGGCGGAGCTTCAAGCAGGGGAGCTCGAGGCCGCCTTTGGCATCAGGTCGCCAAGGGCCTGTAGGAACTGTTCGAACTGGGCAAAGTCGAGCTGCTGTTCGTTATCGGAAAGGGCCACTTTAGGGTTGGGGTGTACCTCAATGTGAACCCCATCGAGACCAGCCGCCAGGGCCGCTCGAGCCAGTGGTGCCAGCAAATCCCGCCGCCCGGTCGCATGGGTTACATCCACAATCACCGGCAGGTGGGTTAGCTGCTTGGCCAGGACGGCCGCCGAAAGGTCGAGGGTATTGCGGGTCCATTTTTCGTAGGTGCGGATGCCCCGTTCGCACAAGATTACCTCGGAATTGCCCTGCGAGAGGATGTATTCCGCGCTATAGAACCACTCTTCAATGGTCTGGGCAAAGCCCCGCTTGAGCAAGACCGGCTTGTTGGCTCTGCCCACCTCGCGCAGCAGGGCAAAGTTTTGCGCGTTGCGGGTGCCCACCTGCAGAATGTCGGCATACTGGGCCACCAGCTCCACATCGCGGGTATCCATCACCTCGGTCACGAAGACCATGTCGTTGGCATCGGCAGCCGCGCGTCCGAGTTTCAGGGCAGGCTCCCCCATGCCCTGAAAACCGTATGGCGAGGTACGGGGTTTGTAAGCACCACCACGCAATACTTTGACCCCGTGCGCCGCCAAAAACCTGGCCGTAGTGAACATCTGCTCTTCCGACTCTATGGAGCAGGGCCCGGCCACCAGCACCTTGCCCCGGCCAAAGACCACATCCCCTACCTTAACCGTGGTGTCCTCGGGTTTTACCTGGCGGGAATAAAGAAATTTTTGCTGATCTTGCTTCTCCTCTAAGTCGAGGGAGGCCTTAAAAATTTCCTTGAACAACCGCTTGATGGTCTCGGCCGGGTAGGGACCAGGGTTCTCCCGGGTGAGGTAGGCCAGCATCTCCTCCTCTCGCTTGGGGTCGTAGTGGGGCATGCCCACCTCAGTTTGAACCCGCCCAATCTCACTCACCAGCCGGCCCCTTTCGGAAAGCAAGCGGAGCAGTTCCCGGTTGATGCGATCTACTTCTTTGCGCAAGTCTACGATTCGCTGGTCCATGAACACAATGGTATACCAAGCCAGCCCCTTTGAGGCAAGCCCGCCTGATACACCCAACCAATCGCCGCATCGGCTGGTGGGGTGATGCCAGTAAAGGTTCCGACAAGCTCAGACCGGGCTGGTCTCAACCTCTTTAGGACGCCCCCGCTCAGCCCACTTGACCAGCAGAATTGAGAAGCCATAAAGCACCATCAGGGGAATAGAAACCAGGCTCAGGTTGACCACGTCTACGGTCGGGGTTATCAGGGCTGCCAGGGTAATCAGCAAGACCACCGCAATGCGCCAGTTGCTGATCAGGAAGCGGCTGGAGAGCATCCCCAGCTTAGCCAGCAGGAAGCTCACCACCGGCATCTCAAAGAGAATACCCATTACGGCCAGGAAGGTAACCACCTGACCCATATACATGCCAATGGAGATTTGCGGCGTAACCACGTCCCCCAAAAAACCCAGCAAGAAGGGCACGGCAAAAGGCAACAGCACAAAATAAGCGAACAGCGCGCCCAGGGCAAAGCTAAAACCCGCTCCCAGGATGAATGGAATCGCCAGTCTGCGCTCGTGAGGATACAAACCGGGGGCAATGAAGGCCCAGATCTGGTAAACGATAAAGGGCAGGGCCAGGGCCAGTCCACCAAAGGCCGCTACCTTAAAAGCGGTAAGGAAGGGCTCAGTGATATTGAGCACAATCAGCTCGGCTTTGAGCGAGGCGCTTGTGTTGTAGGCGTCCAGGGGCCGCCGCAGGGCCTCGAGGATCTGTACACGAAAGGTAAAGGCCACCACGGTCATCGCCGCCCAGGAAACTATGGCCCAGATTAGGCGGTTGCGCAGTTCCTCCAGGTGTTCCATCAAAGGGGCTTCACGCATGGCAACCCCCACTAGGACTTAGGTTCTTCCTTGGCCTCGAGGGGCTTTTTGAGTTCCTCCAGAGGCTTGCTGATCTCTTCTTTGATCTCTTTTAACTCCTGCACATCGGCGGCTTTTTCAAACTCCTCGCGGATGTTCTTGGCGCCGCGTTGAAACTCGCGGATACTCTGGCCCAGGCTGCGCCCCAGCTCAGGCAGCTTGCGGGGGCCAAAAAGCAGCAAGGCGATCAACAAGATAATCAGGATTTCCGTCATTCCAAGGTTCATGGCAATCTCCTAAACACAGTTTACTCGCTACCCTGAAACCCATCTGAAAGCCGGGCCACCGCATGGCCGCCCCCTCGGGTGCAGGTTTCTCCTGGCAGCAGCACAGGGAGGGGCCAAAAAGGCCGGGAAGTTTGCGCTTTACTGGCTCCGCTTGCGCTTAGCATAGTCTTCGATGTTGCGTTGCCGCCCACGGGCAATGGCGAGCGCACCCTCGGGCACGTCCTGGTTGATGCTGCTTCCCCCAGCAATAAAAGAATGGTCAGCAAGCGTAACCGGGGCGATCAAAACGCTGTTAGAACCAACAAACACCCGCTTGCCGATGGTGGTTTTGTGCTTGTGCTGACCATCATAGTTGGCCGTAATAACCCCAGCCCCGATGTTGGATTCCTCCCCCACCTCGGCATCGCCGAGATAAGCCAGGTGTCCGGCCTTGGCCCGCTTACCCAAGCGGGCATTCTTGAGTTCAACAAAATTGCCCACATGGGCGCCTTCATCCAAAAAGGCTTTGGGGCGCAGCCGTGCGAAAGGTCCGGCGTCGGCGCCACTCGATACGTAGGCCTCTTCGCAAACCGTATGGGATTTGATCTTCCCTCCCGGCTCTACTACGGTATCACTTAGCGCCGCATAGGCTCCAACCTCGACCCCCTCACCCAGTCGGGTTTTACCTCGCAAAATTACCCCTGGCCACAAGGTAACATCGGGGGCCAGCTCGACCGTAGGCTCAATGTAGATGGTCTCGGGCTGGATCATCCGCACCCCAAGAGCCATCCAGTGGGTACGCAAGCGCTGTAGCAGCACCTGCTCCACCTGGGCCAGTTGGGCACGGGAATTAACGCCCAAAAGTTCTCCCGTATCCCTGGACTCAATGGAGGCGATTTTTTGACCGGCCTCGCGGTAGATGCGAATCAGGTCGGGTAGGTAGTATTCACCTGCGGCGTTGCGATTGTCCACCAGCTTTAGTTTTTCCCAGAGGCTGGCATCGAAACAGTACACTCCAGGGTTGATCTCCTGAATTGCCCTTTGTTCTGGGGTAGCGTCTTTTTGCTCGACGTTGCCGATAATCTGACCCTGTTCATCGCGCAGGATGCGGCCATATCCGGTGGGGTCATCAAGGTGCATGGTGAGCATGGCCATTCCTGCCCCCTCAGCCTGCATGGTGTGCACCAATCCGGTCAGGGTCTCGACCTGGGTAAGGGGTGTATCGCCCTGGGTTACCACAATGGGACCCTGAAAACCCTGCAAAACTGGCTCTGCCTGGGCCAGGGCATGGGCCGTGCCCAATTGCTGCTCCTGTACCACAAAGCTCAGGTTTGGGTACCCTTCGAAGACCTGGCGTACCTGTTCGGCCCCATGACCTATGACCACCACCACTTTTTCGGCCCCACTGGCAAAAGCGGTATCGATGCAATACCCCACCAGGGGTTTGCCCAGCAGGGGGTGTAGAACTTTTGGTAGCCTTGATTTCATGCGGGTTCCCAAGCCCGCCGCGAGAATCACTACAGCATGTGCCATATCACTCCAATTGTATTGCCAAAAACGAAAGACCCGACCAAAATCTAGCGTTTCTTCCCAGGTGTGCTGGGCCTGGCCGAAGACCCTACCGAAGCAGCAGCAGGCGGGTTTTCACGCGATCCCTTCCAGCGCATTAAGAAAAAGATGGCCAGGGCGATGAGGGGGATGGAGATTATCTGGGTTGCGGTGAAAAGGCCAATGCCTGCTTGCTCGTTGAGGTAAACCTTAATCCACAGCGGGTTGAGTCGGAAGGTTTCCTCGAAGACCGAGCGCAAAAGGCTGTACCACAAAACAAACTGCCAAAACACATAGCCATAGGCTCGGTTCTGCCTTAGCCAGTAGATCGAAAGCAGCAACAGAACCAGCCCAATCAGAACCCCGTACAACTGGGTAAAGTGGACTGGGCCGCGTACCAGCGCCTCCGGGGCACAGCGCACCACCTCGCTAATGTCGTTGATGCCAGGGCAAACACCCGGAAAACCGCTGGCCGAAGCGGGCCAGGTAAACCCGATGGGCCAGTTGGTCAGGCGGCCCACGGTATCGGAGCCGTTCATGATGTTACCTAGGCGACCTGCCACAATGCCCACTGCAACACCCGGCACCACCGCGTCCAGGTAGGCCCAGACCGGGATTTTGCTGCGGTAGTAGTGGTAAATGAATGGAATCAGGCCCCCGATGATCGCCCCGTGGAAAGAAAGGCCGCCCTGCCAGATGTAGAGGGCCGAGATGGGGTTGCTGCTGAAGTCGCCCGGACTTGTAAGCACGTATCCCAGGCGGGCCCCAATAACACCCCAGATAACAGCCCAAAAGGCAATTTGCTCGAATCGGTCGGGGTCAAAACCCCAGCTCTTTAGAATACGCTTGGCAATTTCAAAGGATGCAAAAATGGCCAGTACTAGGAACAGCCCGTACCAGCGTATTTGCAGCGAACCAATTTCGACTAGGATTGGATCCATTCAAAGCCTCCAGTCACAACGATAGTTTCTTGGATAGGCGCTCGAGGGTAAACTTGCCCTCGAGCAGCACCCGGCCCTCGCGCAGGAGAACCGGAACCCGGAAGGTATATAGATTTTTGAGATTTTCGTCAGCGTCTACATCCTGAAAAGTATAGGCAATACCCTGCGCTGCCAACAGCGCCTCGGCCTCCTCGCAGAGGTGGCAACCTTTCCGACTGATCAGCACGTAGCCCATCTGCCAAACAAGTATAGCCCGCACAAGCAGAAATCCAAATGCATCTACTAGAGCACGGTGCATATGCCAAACCCAACCAAAACTACTAGCCGGTGGGTTTAGCCTGGCCGTAGCTATTTTTCGCTGCGGGCACAGACCGCCAAACAGGCTGGAGCAGCCCTTTGCGTTTTTGCTGAAGGTTACTTTAGTTGCGCGTCTAGCAGAGCAAACCCTGGATACTCCATCAACTCAGGCCGCTCTTGCAGCCTGTAAAATGCCCAGCACCTCGTCCACATCGCGCTGGGTGTGTTCAGCAGAAATCTGGAATCGGATGGAGGCCTCGCCTTTGGGCACCACCGGGTACACAATGGCAGTAGCCAAAACCCCCTGTTCACGCAGAAAGCCCACCAGGCGGTTGGTTCGGGCCGCATCGCGTAGGAGCAGCGGAACTACCGGGTGTGCTCCGGGGAAAGACTCGTATCCCAGGCTCAGAAGGCCCTGGCGAAAACGCTCGGTCATGGCGGAGAGGTGCTGCAGGCGCTGCTGACCTTCTGGGGCCTGTACCAGCTTTAGGGCAGCCACCGCGGCGGCCGCTTCGCCCGGCGTGATGGGATTAGAGTAGATGTACATGGGAGAGGTTTCGCGCAGATAAGCAATCAGGTCTGCTGCGCCCACCACATATCCCCCATTCACCCCAAAGGCTTTACCCAGGGTTCCAATCAAAACGTCGGCTTGCGCAGCGGTGTGCTCCTCTGTGCCACGACCCGTAGCGCCAAACGCACCCACCCCGTGTGAGTCGTCCACAATCAGAATGGCGTTTTCCGCAAACCGCTCATCGTACTGTTCTACCAGCCGGGCAATTTCTGCCAGCGGGGCGTGCGAACCGCGCATGCTGAACACCCCGTCGGTAATCACCAGAACCCGCCGGGCTCCCAAAGCTGCGGCCTTTTGCAGGGCTTGCTCTAAGTTATCCAGGTCGAGGTGCTTGTAAATCAACTTCTCCAAAGGCCGCGCCAGGCGCACTGCGTTGATGATGCAGTTGTGGTTAAGCTCGTCGCTGATGAGCACCGTTTGGTCGGTAGTAAGCGGCACCACCACGCTGAGGACGGTGGCATAGGCCGAGGAAAAAATCATGGCCGCCTCACGCCCATGAAAAGCAGCCAGGTGGCCTTCCAGTTCTACGTGCGGCGCATAGGTGCCGCTAATAAAACGCACCGCTCCCGGCCCCACGCCAAAGTGTTCGATGGCTTCCTCCTCAGCTTTTTTGAGGGCCGGATGTCTGGATAGCCCCAGGTAGCTGTTGGAGTTCATGCGGATAAAAGGTTTATCGCCATAGCCTTGCAGCAAGTAGCGTGGCCCCCGATCGCCCTGGGGTGGCAAAATCCCCACCACAACAGTTTCGTGGCCCTTGCGGCGGCCTTCTTGCTCCAGGGTTTCCAGGCTCGGGCGTAAAACAGCACTCAGGCGGTTCAAAGGCATATTCAGACCTCCTTCAGGGCACGTTCGGCTAGTTTTTCTAGCATATCTGCGGTCATGCCAGCCAGGTTATAGCGCGGTTGCCATCCCCACTCCTCTCTAGCGGCGCTGTCATCCAGGGTACGTGGCCAGGATTCCGCGATGGCCTGGCGAAGCGGATCCACGGCATAGTGCATTTTGAAACCAGGGCGGTGTTTCTGGATCTCCGCGGCCAGCTCGGCTGGGGTGCAGCTAAAAGCCATGATGTTGAAGGCATTGCGGTGGCGAAGCCGGGCTGGGTCGGCCTGCATAAGCTCGAGGGTGGCCCGTATTGCATCGGGCATGTACATCATGGGTAGCCGGGTATCGGGCCCCAGGAAAGAGGTGTACTGGTTGTGGCGCAGGGCATGATGAAAAATCTCCACCGCGTAGTCGGTGGTGCCACCGCCCGGGTGTGCGGTGTAGGAAATTAGGCCGGGATACCGCAAGCCCCGCACATCCAGGCCAAACCGCAGCGCATAGTAATCGCACAACAGCTCTCCTGCCACCTTGGTCACGCCGTAGAGGGTATTGGGCCGCTGGATGGTGTCCTGGGGTGTGTGATCCTGGGGCGTGTTTGGGCCAAAGGCCGCAATCGAACTAGGAACGAAGACCTGGGCATTTATCTGGCGTGCAGCCTCGAGCACGTTGTAAAGGCCCTCCATGTTCACCCGCCAGGCTAGCTGAGGATCGGCCTCGGCCCGGGCCGAAAGGATGGCCGCCAGGTGATAGACCACCTTGAACCGGTGGCGCTCGAGCAGTTCCCGTAAGGCATTTCCGTTGGCACAGTCCAACTGCTCATACGGACCACCCAGCGAAGGATGTTCTGCTGGCGCACCCCGAATATCCGTTGCCAAAACCTGTTCGGTTCCGTAAAAGCGACGCAGAGCCGGAACCAGCTCAGAACCCACCTGACCCAACGCACCAGTAACCAAAACTTTAAGCATACACACCTATGTTAGTTCTTCCTTAGCGGGACTTACTGCCCACGCAGCGGGGGTAAGTATAAGCGTTTCCATCTATTTTTTGTCACTAAGAGCAGTCTGCAATTCGACAAAAGCTAAACTGGCAAGCTCAAATGTAAAGCTGGTTTCCCTTCATCGTAGTCGCTGGAGTATGGTAATGCCCATGGCCCAATTGCAAAAGCGCATTCCCGTAAGCATCATCGGGGGTTTTTTGGGAGCCGGAAAAACCACCCTGGTCAACCACCTGGTAGCCAGCAAAGCCCACAGGTTCGGCATCATCGTCAACGAGTTTGGGGAGACGGGCATAGACGGCTCACTGATTGAAAATGTGGACACCGATGGAATCGCCGAGCTGTCCAACGGCTGCTTGTGTTGTGTGGGACGTGAAGATCTGGTCTCGGCCTTGTTTAAGCTTGTATCCCGCAAAGACAAACCTGATTACGTCTTAATCGAGCTATCAGGCCTGGCCGACCCGGTGCCAGTAGCCCAGACCGTGATGGATCCATTTGCCCGCATCAAGTTTGAACTGGACGGCATTATTGGAGTGGCCGATGCCCGCAACCTCGAGCAAACCCTGCGCGATGGCCCCGAAGGCGCGGTTCAGCTAGCCTACGCCAGCACCGTGGTGCTGAACAAAACCGACCTGGCCAGCCCTGCGCAGGTGGCCGAGGCTGAGGGCTTGATCCGCCAGATTAATCCGCTAGCCCAGATTTACCGCACCTCGCGGTCAAGGGTAGACCCACAAGACCTGTTGCACCTGCGCGCATTCGACCTGGACTGGCGGCCCCAGCATTACCAGCACCTGCACACCCCCAAAGTTCAGAGTTTCACCCTTACCGCCGAAGGGCTGCTCGAGCGCCAAAAAGTAAATGCGTTTATTGATCAGTACCTGATTTCCCGACCCGATGCAGTTTTTCGTGCCAAGGGTTTCCTTAGCGTAAAAGGCTTCGACAAGCAGGTGCTGTTTCAGTCGGTGCGTGAGATATTTAGCCTCGAGCTAGCCCAGCAGCCGGTGCAGGCCCTGTCGCGCCTGGTGGTGATTGGCCGGGGCCTGAACCAGCCTGAGTATGAAGAAGCTTTCCAGGCCCTAAAAGCGGGTTGACCTGGCAGCTATGTGTAGCTTCGTTCCTATGCGAACAGCAGGCTGGGAGTATGCTTTAGAGGTATGAGCGCCGCCTTCGAGGTGGAAAAACTTGGAACAGTGCCCTATGCACAGGCCTGGGAATACCAGAAGCAGGTTCACGCCGAGGTGGTGGCGGGGCGGCGTAAGCCCACTTTGCTGCTTTTGGAGCACCCCCGCACCATCACCCTGGGCCGTGCAGCCAGGGCCGAAAACCTGCTGTTGAGCGAGGCCCAGTACCGTGCCATGGGCATTGAACTGTTTAGCATCGAGCGGGGGGGCGACGTCACCTACCACGGCCCCGGCCAGCTGGTGGGGTATCCCATCTTTCCGGTGGGGCGGCAGGTGCGGGGGTTCTTGCGGCAGCTCGAGCAGGTGGTCATGCAGGTGGCCCGCAGCTATGGCATCGAGACCTATGCCACCCCAGGCTACGCGGGGGTCTGGGTGCGCCAGGCCGCGCCGGTGGCAGGCTGGCCCGAGCGCGAGGAAAAGCTCTGTGCCTTTGGGGTAGCGGTCAAGCAAGAGGTGGCCCTGCACGGCTTTGCCCTCAATGTGAACACCCAGCTCGAGGACTTCAACCTGATTGTGCCCTGCGGCATTAAAGACAAGGGTGTAACCTCGCTCCAGAAAATCCTGGGCTACCCGGTTAGCATGAACCAGGTAATGGAACGGGTGGTGCAGGCTTTCGGGCAGCAGTTTCCCAGCTTCGACTTCAAGCCCGCTACTTCTGCAAAGGAACCGGCATGAGCAAACTCAAGACCGTTCAACTCGAGGACTTCCAGCACGGCGGCCTGATCGAACTCAAGGTCATTCCGGGTGGCATTGCCCAGGAACGCCCCGAACCCATCGACCGCAACAAGCCCGCCTGGTTGCGAGCCACCGTGCCTACCGGCCCCAACTACCAGCGCCTCAAAGAGATGACCAAGCGGCTGCGCCTGAGCACCGTTTGCCAGGAGGCCAGGTGCCCCAACATCGGCGAATGCTGGGGGCATGGCACCATGACCATCATGCTGCTGGGCAGCGTCTGTACCCGGGCCTGCAAGTTCTGCGCGGTGGACACCGGCAACCCCAGGGGCTGGGTAGACCCCCTGGAACCCCTGCATGTGGCCCAGGCCGTGGCCGAGATGGGCCTCAAGTACGTGGTGCTAACCTCGGTTGACCGCGACGACCTGCCCGACGGCGGGGCCGCCCACTTTGCCGAGGTGGTGCGGCAGATCAAGCGGCTCGACCCCTCGGTCAAGGTCGAGACCCTCACCCCCGATTTCCAGGGCCACCTGGCCGACGTCGAGACCGTTCTACAGGGCGGCCAGGACGTTTTTGCCAACAACCTCGAGACCGTCCGCCGCCTGACCCCCCGCGTGCGCGACCCCCGCGCCGGCTACGATCAGACCCTGCGGGTGCTCGAGCACGCCAAAAAAGTGCGCCCCGAGGTGCTCACCAAGTCCAGTCTGATGCTGGGGCTGGGCGAAAGCGATGAGGAAATCCGCCAGGCCCTGCGCGACCTGCGGGCGGTGGGGGTGGACATTGTGACCTTCGGGCAGTACTTGCGCCCCACCCAACACCATTTGCCGGTCGAGCGCTACGTAACCCCCGAGGAGTTCGCAATGTACCGCGACTGGGGCTATGAGGAAGGCTTTATGGAGGTGTTCAGCGGCCCCCTGGTGCGCAGCTCCTACCGTGCCGAAAAGGTCTTTTTCGAGGCCACCCAGGCCGAGTAGCCGCCTATGGTACGCACAACCCGCCGCGTAAGCCGAGTGCTGGCCTGGGGCGACGCCGTTTGCATCTTGCTGTTCGCCATTATTGGCCTGCAAACCCACGGCGAGCCCATCGGCCTAGCCGGAATCATCCGCAATGCCCTGCCCATTTTGCTGGTTTGGTGGCTGGTCTCCCCCTTTCTGCGCACCTACACCCGGCCCACCTGGCAAAACCTGCTCTACACCTGGGCCATCGCCGTGAGTACTGGCGTCTGGCTACGTTTTATGGTGCTAAATAAACCCTTCGACCTCGGTTATCTCGTCTTCTGGGCTGTAACCCTGGGCGCAACCTTGGTCTTGCTGCTGGCCTGGCGGGGGCTGGCTATGCTTCTGGCAAACCGCCTAAGAGCCAAATCTTGAAACCAAAACGGCTTTGTAGGTGGGTGATAAGAAACGTCTTTGATTTGTTCTTTTTCTGGGGCCCCCGCCTGAAGCGCGGGTAGCAACATCTCGAAAAACCAGGGTGCTCTGACAATCCCTAACGGAACGATTCAGGCGGGGTTCACATGAGAGCTGTAAAGTGTGGGAGATGCATCTGATCTCCGTCAACCTGGGCCACCCTCAGCTTCTACCTGACAAGACAACCACCGGCATCTACAAAAGCCCGGTCGAGGCCGCACAAATTTCCACTTTAGGGCTGGTCGGCGACCATATAGACGACCAGGAACACCATGGCGGCCCCGACCAAGCGGTGTATGTCTACAGCGCCGAGGACTACGACTGGTGGATGGAGCAGCTGGGCGAGGCCCTGCAACCGGGCACCTTTGGCGAGAACCTGACCTTCTCGAGCTTCGGCCCTGCGCCTTTGCGCATTGGCGACCGTTTTCGCATCGGTCAGGTTCTACTGGAAGTCTCCGCCCCCCGCATTCCCTGCGCGACCCTGGCCGCCCGCATGAATGACCCGCAGTTCGTCAAAAAGTTTCGCCAGGCCCAGCGTCCGGGGTTTTATGCTCGGGTGCTGGAGGCGGGCCAAGTTCGAAAGCAAGACCCCATCGAAAAAATTGCAGCCCCCACCCACTGCGTTACGCTGGTTGAAGTATTCAATCTGTGGTATGAGAAAGCCCCCGATGCGGCCAGGCTTCGTTGGGTTCTTACGGCTCCACTAGCCAGCCGGGCCAGAAAAACCTTTGCGGGACGGCTGCAATCAACATAGCTCTAGGGTCTTTCGCCTTGAAGGCGGTATCATATCGCTGCCCCCAAGGGCAAAAAATACGCCCGCAACGGTCTTCTTCTTGATTGGGTTGTATCAAGTCTGGCATAACAGGGGTTCCCTGAACCTGTCGAAGGGAACACCACGTAATGGATACCCGTATTGACCGTTGGGACGTTGGCTTCGACAAGCTCAGCCAACCTTATCGCACGCTTCGCAGGCGTGGACTCCCATCCAGGAGGCTTCATACTCCCGCCAAACAAAAAATGCCGCCAAATCCGGCGGCATTTCTACAGGAGCTGGCTTCAGGCCTTGTCGGCCTCCACCGAGACTTTAAGGGTCATGGGCACTTCAGGGTGGGGCTTGTAGGCCAGGGCGTAATCGCCCAGGTCTTTGATGGGCTTTTCCAGAACCAGCTTCTTGGGATCAATGGTGATCTGGTGCTGGGCTTCCAGGGCAGCGGCAATTTCGCGGCTGGTAACCGAGCCGTAGATCTTCTGGTCGCCGGCCTTTACCTTGAGCACCAGGGTAATGGGCTCGAGGAGCTCCTTTAGGCGCTCGGCCTCGGCCTTGCGTTCGGCAGCCTTCCTGGCCTGGGCGCGGATTTTAGCTTCCAGGGTCTTGAGGTTGCTCTCGGTAGCCAGCGTGGCAATTCCGCGCGGCAGCAGGTAGTTGCGGGCATAGCCCGGCTTCACGTTGACCACTGCCCCCACATCGCCGAGGTTCTCCATAGGTTCAAGCAGAATCACTTTCATTTTCCACTCCCCTATTTCCGTACCAGCTTTTCGGTGAAGGGCAACAGACCCATCATGCGGGCACGCTTGATGGTGCGGGCCAGTTTGCGCTGTTCCTGGGCGTTGAGTCCGGTGCGACGGCGGGGCAAAATTTTTCCGGTCTCGGACAGAAAACGCCGAAGAATCTCAACGTTCTTGAAGTCGGTGAGGTCGAAAGCCCCCACTGCCGCAGCCACTTTGGGTTTACGACCACGGCGCATACCACGCTCGCCACGGTCCTGGCGGTCGCCCTTAGGGCCACCACGGTTGGACATCTTCTTGGTGCTCAAAACGGTAAATCCTCCTCAGGTGGGAAATCGTCTTCCAAGCCTTCTTCAATATCTACCTTACCCGTACGGCCTTTGGCTATAGAAGCCATCTGGGAACTGTTTCCACCTGTACTTTGTCCAGTTCCACGGGCAAGTCGCTCAAGGCGGGAGAGCTCCACACGGGTGGTGAAGCGTCTTGTGCCGTCCTGAGCAGTCCAGGAGTCGTTCACCAAGCGTCCGATTAGGAACGCCCCGTCTCCTTTTTTGAGTTCTGCCGCATACTCGGCCAGCTCGCGCCAGGCCTGAGCTTCCACGTAGTGCACCTTTTCCTGCTCTCCACCCTGGCGGGTGGTGTACTTTTCGTTTATCGCCAGCGAGAGTCGGGTTACGGCGGTTCCCTGGGGCGTGTAGCGCAGCTCGGGGTCACGGGTCAGGTTGCCTACCAGCATTACGTGGTTGTAGCCATCCTTAAGGCGCTCCTGACCACGGGCATCGGTGATGGTTACCTGGCCCCGCTTACCTTCCAGACTCACAATCTCCATGCGGTCGGCACGGATGTCCAGACTGCTCTTCTTTTGCCCGTCCTGCTCCCAGGAACGGTACTCGAGCCTGCCATCCACAAACAGCGCCATACCGGCCTTCAGGGTGTCGCCCCAGAACTCTGCACTTTTCCCCAGCAGTTTAATGCGGTGGTACCAGGCCGGTTCGCGGGTCTGGCCCTGCTCGTCGGTGACGATATCGTTGCCGGCCAGGTTAAGATCCATGACAGCCAGCCCACCGGGCGTGTAGCGCAGTTCAGGGTCTTGGGTAAGGGTGCCTACAAGGGTTACGCGGTTGAGGCCTCGAGCCATACTCATCAGTCCTTTTCGTTACGGTCTTTGCTTCAGTTTATCTCTAGTAGCGCTTTTTAGTCGGCCTCTTCAGGCTTCGGGTTTTGCGCCTGGTTTGAGTTCCATTACGGTCTCGGCCTCAGAACTCAACAGCAGCCAGCAGCCTACTTCTTCTTCTGGCTGTTTCGCCATTCGGGACGGTCGCGGATGATGGTTACACGACGTACGTGCTCACGCAAGCGCAGTTCGCGCTCCAGCGCGGCATTGTTGTTACCGGCCATCTCCACCGTGTAAAAGACCACATTGCCTTCGGG
This sequence comes from Meiothermus cerbereus DSM 11376, assembly GCF_000620065.1. Taxonomy (NCBI): domain Bacteria; kingdom Thermotogati; phylum Deinococcota; class Deinococci; order Thermales; family Thermaceae; genus Meiothermus; species Meiothermus cerbereus. The sequence continues at coordinate 16,456 of NZ_JHVI01000022.1, forward strand.
GTCTTTCTGGATGGGGTAGGCCAGACGGCGGTTGCCCCAGTCGTCCACGTTTTTGATACTGGCTCCGTGGCGCTCGAGGGTAGCTTTGATGGTGTCTTTTTCTAGAGCAGACTGGGCTCCATCGAGGTTGGGGTTGAGGATGACGTTAACTTCGTACTGTGGCATGTTCACCTCCTTTCTGGCTGGCTTTACCCATAACGCCCACTTGAAGAGCGGAATGGGGCACAACGCTACGGGCGATCCTTTCGGATCACGCAAGGTGAGAGTATATCAGATGAACACCCAGTAGGCCAATTAATGTTCTGGGTTCGCGCCGTCTGAGTTTGCAGCAGTCTCGCAAGGTTTCCTCGACGCCCAGGCCACCATTACATCAAACAACACCAGCCGTTGTACGTGGGGGAATGGTGGGGGCCGCTCTCAGTGGGCCGAGTCTGTCAGCCGAGCCGGGGTGCAGATCGTGCCGACTGCTTTTCGCCGACAGCACAGGCTCAGGTTAGCAATACCGCTCCCGGCCTCCGGCTGCCATGTAAAACCCAGGCCGCTTCACGGCCCAGCAAAGCCCCCACCACGTTTCCAGTTCCGCTGTAAGCGCCAATGGCCCACACGTCGGGCCGCACCTCCTCGGCAATGGGCAGCCCGTTCGCGCTGTAGCCCACCGAGGCGGCCCAGCGGTGGGTAATGGGGGCCTCGATACCAAGTTGATGCAAAAGCGCCTCCAGGCGATGCTGCACCGTATCGCTGGGTTCATTCTGGGCCGTCCACTCGGCCTCGCCTCCGGCGTCGCGCATACCTCCCAGCGCGATGCGTCCATCGGGCAACTGCTGCCAGTAGTCGTATCCCCAGCGGCGATAGACAGGCCGCTTATAGCGCCGGGCTACCGGAGCCGTAGCCAGCATTTGCAAGCGGGCGGTGCGTACCCGGCCCTTTAGTTCGGGCAGCAGATGCTCGAGCCTCCCGTCCACCGCCACCAGTACCTTCTGGCAGCGTATGCACCCCTGGAGGGTTTGCACTTCCTGGCCACTAATCTTGTGTGCAGGGGTATTTTCAAAAAGCCGGGCCCCCGCCTCCAGGGCTTGTCGCGCTAATGTCCGACAGCGCTGCAGGGGATTGAAAGCAGCATCACTGGGAATCAGCAAGCCCTGCCCCTCTGGGCCTTCGTAGGGTTCGGCCTCAAACCCGTCGGCCCTGAGGGCCTTTAGGTGAGCGGCACAGTCCTGCAGTTCCTCCTCCGAGGCCGCAATGCGCAGCGAACCCACCGGCCAGATGGCCTCTGGTGTCTCGCGCTGCATATGGGCGATCTGCTCGAGGGTAGCCTGGTAGAGCCTTCGGGCAAGCGCAGGCCCGTGCTCGGCCACACTCTGGTGGTAAAACTTAGCCACCCCAGCCAGCAAGAACCCCCCATTGCGGCCTGCCGCCCCGCCCGCCACCGAGCCCGCATCTATCCCCACCACGGTTCGCCCCAGCCTTAGAAGCTCGAGGATGGCCGAAAGTCCCGAACCCCCCAAGCCCACCACGCAAAACTCGCTCTCGAGGTTCCCTTCCAGGTGTGGCAGGGGATGCCAGTTTCCATCATCCCAAACGGGTGTGTTCATCCCTTTAGCATATGGCTGCTAGCCGGGATTTCGCCACTCAGGAACGCTCTAGGGTCTGGGCTTCTGGCGCTGTTGCTGAAAAGCAAGAAAAATAACCTGGGTTTCCCCAGGCCTAGTCTTGGTCTGGCTTTCTGGTGGAGGCGAAGGGATTTGAACCCCCGACCTTGTCCTTGCAAAGGACCTGCTCTCCCGCTGAGCTACGCCCCCAGGGGCCAAACAGCACCAAGGAGTATAGCAATGTTTGGGACTTCCGTAAAGTGTCTCTCTCGGTTATACTCCTCCTTTGGGTGTGCCAAGCGCTGCCTGGGGTTAGGGAACGGTACCCAGGGCAAAAGCGCAGACTGCACAAATTAACGCCCGCTCCAACCGTCCCGTCAGGAGAAACTATGGCTGTCAACGTAAGCATCAAGGAACTGCTCGAGGCCGGTGTGCACTTCGGCCACGAAACCAAGCGCTGGAACCCCAAGATGAAGCGCTACATCTATGCCGAGCGCAACGGCATTTTCATTATTGACCTGCAAAAAAGCATGGTTGAGCTCGAGCGCACCTTCAAGTATGTGCAGGACCTGGCCATGCGGGGGGCCACTATCCTCTACGTAGGCACCAAAAAGCAAGCCCAAGAAATCATCCAGCAGGAAGCCGACCGAGCTGGGATGCCTTATGTCAACCAGCGCTGGCTGGGTGGGATGCTGACCAATTTCCGCACCATCACTGCTCAGGTAAACCGCTTAGCCGAGCTCGAGGCCCTCTTTGCCTCCGATGAAATCAAAGAGCGGGTCAAGACCGAGCAGGTGAAACTTCAGCACGAGCTCGAGCGCTTGCAAAAAAACCTTGGTGGTTTCCGCAAGCTGCGCCGTCTGCCCGACGCCATTTTCGTAGTAGACCCCACCAAGGAAGCCATCGCCGTTAAGGAAGCCCGCAAACTGGGCATTCCGGTGATCGCCCTGGCCGATACCGACTCCGACCCCGATGTCTGCGACTACATCGTTCCCGGCAACGACGACGCCATCCGCTCGATTCAGCTCATCGTAAGCCGCATGACCGACCTGATTGTGGAGGCTCGTGGCGGCGGACGTGAGGTTTCTGCCGCTGCCAGCAGCGACCAGGCCACTGAAGTAGCCGAAGCGTAAGCAGGGCCAGGCGTCGCCAACGAGAGCCATAAGTGCTCGGGCACGCCCACCCACTTAGCGCCACTCATGCGCAAAAATCGTACAAGAGGTGAAACCAATGACACAACTTGAGCAAATCAAAAAACTCCGCGAGCAAACCGGCGCTGGCATGAGCGATGTCAAGAAAGCCCTGGAAGATGCAGGCTGGGACATGGAAAAAGCCACCACTCTGCTGCGCGAACGGGGCGCCCTCAAAGCCGCCAAAAAAGCCGATCGCGAGGCCCGGGAGGGCATCATCGGTTCCTACATCCACCACAACCAGCGGGTGGGGGTGCTGGTCGAGCTCAACTCCGAAACCGATTTCGTAGCCCGCAACGAAGAGTTCCAGCGTCTGGCCAAGGACATCGCCATGCACATCGCCATGGCCAACCCTCGTTACGTTAGCATCGAGGAAGTTTCTCAGGAAGACCTCGAGAAAGAAAAAGCCATCTATATTCAGCAGCTCCTCAACGAAGGCAAGCCGCAGAACATCGCCGAAAAGGCCGCCGAGGGCCGCCTTAAGAAATTCTACGAGGAGATGGTTCTTTTAGAGCAGCCTTTCGTAAAAGACGATAAAATCAAGGTGGGCGACTTGATCAAGGCCGCTATCGCCAAGATTGGTGAAAACATCCAGATCAAGCGCTTCTGCCGATTTGAAGTTGGAGCGTAGGGCATGGGCAGCCAGGGTCGAGAGTCGCAAGGCTTTCGACCCTTTGCTTTTGCAAGGGGCAGACGGACTTTGGTCGAGAGCGGTCGTACCTAAATACAGCTATTACCCTGCCCAACAACAAGCTGCGGCAAAGGGGGCCGGATGAAATACAAGCGGGTTCTGCTCAAACTATCGGGTGAATTTATGAGTGGCAATGGGTTTGGTATCCAGCCCGAGGCCACCAAAGCGCTGGCTCAAGAGGTGGCCAAGGCCCATCAGCTTGGTGTGCAGGTCGCGATTGTGGTAGGTGGTGGCAATTTCTGGCGTGGAGCACGCCAGGGGGTGGGCATGGATCGCGCCAGCGCCGATTACATTGGGATGCTGGCCACCATCATGAATGCGCTGGCTTTGCAGGATGCGCTCGAGTACATCGGTGTGCCAACACGTGTTCAGACCTCACTAACCATTCAGCAGGTAGCCGAACCCTACATAAGACGACGGGCCATCCGACATCTGGAAAAAGGCCGGGTGGTTATTTTTGGTGGTGGAACCGGCAACCCCTTTGTTACCACCGATACCGCCGCAGCCCTGCGTGGCCTGGAGATGAACGTGGACGCCGTACTGATGGCTAAAAATAAGGTGGACGGGGTCTATAGCGACGACCCCCGAAAGAACCCAGAAGCCAGGAAGTTCGACGACCTCACCTACCATCAAGCCCTGGTCGAGGGCCTGCAGGTTATGGATGCTACGGCCATGGCTTTATGCCAGGAACAAAACATGCCCATCGTGGTCTTCGATATGTTTACCGAGGGCAATTTAGAGAGAATCATCAGGGGTGAGCGGGTAGGAACCCTGGTGCACAGCTAGCGTCTTGCCCAGCCCTGGCCGCGCTCCCCGGCAGTTCAGGAGGGTTGCCCCAACCGTCAAACTCGCGCCCATCTGGCACTTTTAGGGGTAAGCTATCCCAGACCCAGGAGGGAATCATGCTCAAAGACCTGTACAACGAAACCAGACAGCACATGCAAAAATCGCTGGAAGCCCTCGAGCACCACCTCGCCACCATGCGTACCGGAAGGGCCAATCCCGCCATTCTCAGCAACATCAAAGTGGAGTATTACGGTTCCGCCATGCCCCTGAACCAGGTCGGTACAGTCTCTTCGCCAGACCCCCGCACCCTGGTGATTCAGTCGTGGGATCCGGGCATGCTCAAGGAGATCGAAAAAGCCATCCGCGACTCCGATCTTGGCCTGAACCCCACCAACAAAGGCGATGCGTTGTACATTAACATTCCGCCCTTAACCGAAGAACGCCGCCGCGATCTGGTCAAGTCGGTCAAACATTACGCAGAAGAAGCCCGTATCGCCGTGCGAAACATCCGGCGCGAAGCGCTGGACAAGACCAAAAAGTTGGAAAAAGACCTGCACCTCTCCGAAGACGAGATCAAACGCGCCGAGGCCGAAATTCAAAAAATCACCGACGAGTTCATTCATAAAATTGACGAGGCCCTGAACAAAAAAGAGCAGGAAATTCTGAAGGGCTGAGGTACCTGTCCACAAGCCCCCTCCGGATCGCCGCCAAAACCTGCTGATATCCTTTAACCCGTGGTGCCCGAAGCCCGACCAGACCCCTCGCTGCCCACCCGTGTGATCTCCTCACTGATCGGGGTGGTGGTGTTGTTTGTGGTGCTGTGGGAAGGTCGCGTTTTTATGTTTTTGGCCCTGGTATTCATCCTGGTGGTGGGTTCGCTCGAGCTCCGCTATATGCTTCGCAACAAGGGCATCGAGCTGAATATGGCCTTCCTGATTGGCGGGGGGCTGGTCATGCTGCTCTTCAGCCTGCCCCAGCTCCACGACATCTACCCCGGCGTGCCCTGGCGGGAAATTGCCTTAGGCCTGGTGCTGATTGGTGCATTTAGCTCGGAGCTAATCGTTGGCGCCAACATCCAGCGGTTTGCCTACAGCCTGATGGCCTTTTTGTACCTGCCCTGGACCCTGGGGTTTTTCCTGCTGTTGCGCCACTCCCCCGACGGCAACGTGGGGCTTTGGATTCTGGCGCTGCCTTTGATTACTAGCTTTGCCAACGATATTGGGGGCTATTTTGTGGGGCGTTACCTGGGAAAGCGCAAATTGGCACCCACCATAAGCCCCGGCAAAACCGTCGAAGGCTCCATTGGCGGTATTGTCACCAGCTTTGTACTGCTGTTCCTTTTTACCACCATCGTGCGCTCGGCCTATCCCGAAAGCCCCTTCGCCTTATTCAGGCCGGTAGAGTTGTTTGTGGTCAACCTGGTGCTCTCTTTTGCCGCCCAGCTCGGCGACCTGACCGAATCCATGCTCAAGCGCTACTGCGGCGTAAAGGACTCAGGTCACTTCCTGCCAGGCCACGGCGGTCTGCTCGACCGCCTGGACTCGCACCTGTTCACTGTGCCCCTCACCTACTATCTGCTGACCATCTTCATGTAGTGAGCAAAGCGGGTGTCTACAACTTTGAGTTCCAAAACACCTTGCGGGTCTGCTTACAGACCCAGGCCGCCAAACCTGTACACTGACCCACAATGAGCGAAACTTCCAAACGCGTTGTTGTACTGGGCTCTACCGGCTCCATTGGCACCCAGACCCTGGATGTCTGTCGCTGGCGCGGCTACCGGGTGGTGGGGCTGGTGGCGGGCAAGAACCTCGAGCTGCTTTCGCAGCAGATCGCGCAATTTCACCCCGAAGCAGTAGCAGCCGACCCCGCAGTGCTGCCAGTTCTCCGAGAACGTTTCCCCAAACTGCACATTGCAGATGCCCTCGAGGTGGCCGCCTGGCCCGCCGAGGTGGTGGTGGGGGCCATCCCGGGCCTGGCAGGTCTGCCCGGTGTGCGTGTGGCAGTGCAGCAAGGGCGCCGTATGGCCCTGGCCAACAAGGAAAGCATGGTGGCCGCCGGGCCGCTCTTATGGCAGGAGGCCGCACAGCACGGGGCCGAGATTATCCCGGTGGATTCGGAGCACTCGGCCATCTTCCAGAGCCTAGTGGGGGAACCCTTCCAAGACGTTGCCGAGCTGATTCTTACCGCATCTGGGGGCCCTTTCCTGCACGAACCCGCCGACCTTTCCAGCGTGACCCCCCAAATGGCCCTAAACCACCCCCGCTGGAAGATGGGCCCCAAGGTGACCATTGACTCATCCACCCTGTTCAACAAAGGCTTGGAAGTTCTGGAGGCCGTACAGCTATTTAGGGTGCCGATCGAAAAAGTAAAGGTGCAGATTCACCCGCAGTCGTATGTGCACTCGATGGTGCGCTTTCAGGACGGCAACATCAAAGCCCAGCTCGGGCCTACCGACATGCGGCTGGCCATCCAGTACGCCCTGACCTACCCTCAAAGGCCCCCCACACCTTTGCGCGATGCACCTATACCCGAGCGCCTGGAGTTTTTTCCCCCCGACACCCAGCGCTTCCCGGCCCTGGCCCTGGCCTACCAGGCCGGGCGCATGGGGGGACTGGCCCCGGCGGTGCTCAACGCCGCCGACGAGGTTGCGGTAGAGGCTTTCTTGAAGGGCCAGATCGGTTACCTCGAGATTCCCTGGCTGCTGGAAAAAGTGTTGCAGCAGACCCCCAGCGGCCCGCTCACCTGGGACAATATCTTCCAGGCCGACCTCGAGGCCCGCGAGCTGGCTCGAGAACTGCTGGAAGTAAAGGTCTGAAGATGAATCTTTCCGGCCTTCAAAACTGTGCGGGGTAAAGCATGAGCATCCTCTGGTTTCTTCTAATCATTTCCATCAGTATCTTCGTTCACGAGCTGGGCCACTACCTGGCCGCCCGGGTTCAGGGGGTAGGGGTCAAGAACTTTGGGCTAGGCTTTGGCCCGACCCTGCTCAAGTTTGACCGCTGGGGAACCACTTTTCGACTTAATGCCATTCCGTTGGGGGGCTATGCCGAAATTGAAGGCATGATGCCCGGCGATACCCACGGCTACGCGCGGTTGTCGGGCTTGGGCAAGTTTTTCATTCTAGTTGCCGGGGTTGTGATGAACCTGCTGCTGGCCTGGGGGGTGCTGGGGGCTCTCTCCTCTATTCAGGGCATCCCTCAGACCCAGGCCATCGTGACCGAGGTGCTCCCTGGCAGCCTGGCCGAGCAAGCTGGTTTTAAGGTGGGCGACCGCATTCTTAGCCTGAATGGGGTGAAGCTCGAGTCCTACGACCAGGTCACGCGCTTCCGCCAGACCCCCGGCGAAAAGGTTTTTGTGGTGCTGCGCGATGGGGTCGAAACCACGGTGCGCTTCAACTGGGACAACACCCAGACCCGGCTGGGCATCGTCTACCGGCCCGAAGTCATCGGCTATACCCGCATCAATTTCTTTCAGGGCTTTGCTCGAGCTATCGGCGAAACAGTGGTGGCCGTGCCGCGCTTCGTGCAGGAGTTCGTGGGAAGCATCGTCCGCATCCTGAGCGGCCAGCAAGCCCAGGGCGTCGCAGGGCCGGTAGGTATTGTCAACATCACGGGGCAAGCGGCGCAACAGGGGCTGAGTACCCTGGTGGGGCTGCTGGCAGTCATCAACCTTTCGCTGGCCGTGTTCAACCTCTTGCCCATTCCTGGCCTCGATGGGGGTCGTATCCTGGTGCTCTTTGCCAATGCGATCAGCGGTGGACGCATCAAACCCGAGACCGAAGCCCGCCTCTCGTATGGGGGCTTTATCTTTTTAATTCTCCTGATTGTGCTGGTAACCATCAACGATATCCGCAACCTGGTGGGCGGCTAACCTCGAGCGCCAACCTCATGACGCCGACCAAAGCCCAGCAGCGAATTGTTTCTGCTCATTGAGCAGCAAGTTGGTAAAATAGGCCACAGTGGACACCACGGTGCTGATTCCCGCCTACAACGAAGAAGCGCAGATCGAGGCTGTGGTAGCCGCTGCGCGGGATGCCGGTTTGCCGGTTCTGGTAGTGGACGACGGCTCCACCGACCGAACCGCCGAAAGAGCCGAACGGGCTGGGGCACGGGTGTTGCGGCTGCCAGAGAACCGCGGCAAAAGCCAGGCCCTGGCCTGTGGGCTGGCCCATGTCCAAACCCCCTATCTATTGCTGCTCGATGCTGACTTAGTTGGACTAAAAGCAAAACACTTGCTGGAAATACTCGAGCCTGTTCGCAGCGGCAAGCTGGACATGGCCATCGGTGTATTTAAGTCGGGTGGACTGATGACCGATTTCGGCAACCGGGCCACCCCTTTCTTGTCGGGCCAGCGTGCCTGTAAGACCGACTGGCTCAAAGGTGTGCCCAACTTAACTCAAGAACGGTGGCCCGAGCCGGCCATTACCGACCACCTGAGCCGCAGCCAGGCCCGCTGGGCCTATGTGGAACTCCGCGGGGCCGGTCAAGTAATGAAGGAGCAGAAACGCGGCTTCTGGAGGGGCCTGGGTCTGCGCTTGAAAATGTACGCTTCTATTTTGCGCTACCGGTTCTCAGGAAAAACTCGAGCCTAAGTTTTCCTGACATCAAATGCCTAGATTTACAGAACCGGAGGTTGATACGCGAATAGAAGTGGCCGTGATGATGCAGGTACACGTCCCCGACAATACCGACCTCGACGATCTAAATATCAAGATTGACGAAGAGGGTCTGCGCTTTATGAGCAAAGGCCGCGTTATGGCCGATGCCAGCCACATCGAAGACTACTACATCGACGATATCGAGTCGGAAGATGAGGACTGGGACGAGGATGAGGACGAGGACTAAGACCCCAACCGTCCAGTCTTCCTCTTCGTAGGATGCCTTGCAAATGCCGAATTTCAAGGTCATGATGCAAAAAATCTCGGCTAATACCAGATTCGGTTAGTTCGTCGCCGAACGGTGACGAACTAACCCGACCGAAGGGATACGCTTTCTTCGCCGAGCGCAGCGAGGGGTGTGCTCTAGGATTCAAAAAGATAGCCTCTTAGCGCTTTTTGTTTGAAGATTATCTTTTTGAATCCGGTATAAGTTGGGCGCTCCAGCCTAAAGGGATTCCAAAAGCCTTTAGCAAAGCGGTTGCGACACTTTCGAGCCAGTGGCCGATCAACCATCAAGCCAGCAGGGGTTGTTTGTCCTACTATTTCCAGAAAACCACTTAGTAGAATGGAGGCATGGATGTTTTGAGCCGCGCAGTAGCGGGCGAACGACTCTCCGCCAACGAGATACGCGACCTATACCAGCTCCCCTTACCCGACGTAGCTGCAGCAGCCCACGAGCTGCGGTTGCAGCGCGGCAACCCCCAGGTCGTTACCTACCTGATCGACCGCAATATCAATTACACCAACATCTGCAATGTGGCCTGTAACTTTTGCGCCTTCTACCGCACCAAGCGGCAGGGCGATGCCTATGTGCTTTCCTTCGAGGAGATTGGCCGCAAAATTGAAGAGCTCATGCAAATTGGCGGGCGGCGCATCCTGATGCAAGGGGGGGTCAACCCCGACCTGCCCTTTGAGTGGTACCTGGATCTGTTGCGCTACTTGAAGCAGCACTACCCCGAGGTGCGCGTTGACGCTTTTAGCCCCGAAGAGATTCTGGGCCTGGAAAAGATTACCGGGCGCGACTGCCGCGAACTGCTAACAGAGCTCAAAGAAGCAGGTCTGGACGGCCTGCCGGGCGCGGGCGGCGAGATTCTGGTGGACGAGGTGCGGGCCAAAGCGGCTCCTGCCCGCATCAAGAGCCGCGACTGGTTCCGCATCCTGGACACCGCCCAGAGTCTGGGACTCTACACCATTGCCACCATGGTCATCGGCTTTGGTGAGACCTATGAACAGCGCATCGCCCACCTGCTCCAGATCCGCCTTCAGCAGGAAAAGGCCCTACGCGAGTACGGGCAGGGCTTCGCGGCCTTTGCCATGTGGACGCTGCAAACCGAGCACACCCGCCTAAAGGGCAAGGCGCCGGGGGCCAGTGCCCACGAGTATCTGCAGCAGCTTTCCATCGCACGCATTGCCCTGGACAACATTCCCAACCTGCAGGCCAGTTGGCCCAGCATGGGCTTCAAGGTGGCCCAGGCCGCGCTTTATTACGGGGCCAACGACTTTGGCTCTACCATGCTGGAAGAAAACGTGGTCAGCGCAGCAGGTGGTCACAACCGCACCCACGCTACGGTGCGCCAGATTGTGCGGCACATTGCCGACGCAGGCTTTATCCCCGCCGAGCGCGACCCCTTTTACAACATCAAGCAGTACCCGGACGTAGAGGCCATCCTGAGCGAGAAGCCGCCGGTGGCGCTGCCGCTGGCTTAGTTGCGAAAAACAACGTCCTCTCGGCTAAAATTTCTGAAGGCCAGGTACAGCACCAGCAAACCATACACCAGGGTGGAAACCCAGGTCAGGCCAAGCTGCCAGGGGCTCGAGGTTCCCTTCACGATGGCATCTATCGCCACCACAACCCCCAGGCCGGGCAGGACAAAAAACCAGTCCTGGACTTTGATGAAATCGAACACAAAAAAAAGCAAAAGCGGCGACATCACCAACATATCCAAAGGGTCAAAATAAATGTTGGCCTCACGGTAGGTGCGGGCAAAAATGCCCAGCGCCAGCATCGCTGCTACCACAAAAAAAGCCAGAAGCACCGAGGTGAGAAAGATCGCTGCCAGGTCGGCTGGCTCGAGGGCCAGTGTTCCCAACTGCACTTCAAGGTCATCGGGCAAAGCCTGAATCTGGCCCGAAAAGCCCATCCTGACAAACATGCTTCCCAAAACGACCCCAATAAACGAAGTCGTGGCAGGGAAAACCGTTGCCACCAAAACAGCCAGCCCCTTGCCTAGAAGTAGCTTCCAGGGCGCTACAGGCGCAGAAAGCAAGGCCTCTATGGTGCCCTTTTCTTTCTCTCCTACCGTGGCCTCGAGGGCCATGGCCTGTCCTCCCGAGATAAGCAGACCCACCAGCATAAGGGGAATGATGAGTGCCAGTAGGCCCAGGGACTGCTCTCGTTCACTGGCCGCCTTCTGGGTCTCGATGGTGAAGGGCTCGAGGTCTACCAGGCCCAGCCCACGGGATTGCAGGCGCTCGAGCAAAACCTGTTCTTTATACCGCTGCAAAACTTGCCGGGTCTGCTCGGTTGCTGCCGAAAGCCGCAGACTGAGAAAACTGTTTTGGTCAAAGATGGTGTAGCGCCCCTCGGAGTAGATCAGTCCAACCGCCGCAAGCCGCTCTCGAACAGCCTTGCGCGGGTCAGGGCTGGACTGCACTACAAAATTGGCCTGCCGCAGAAGAATCTGAACCTCTTGGGACACCCCTTTGATGGCCACAATCTGCGGCCTGCTTTGGGCTTGCTGTAAGAAGTGACCCATCAACAGTAAAGGTAGGTTGATCAGCAAGGGCATAATCACCAACGGCAAAAAAACCATTAGCCAAAAACGATCCTCGCGCACATAGGTCAAAAGCTCCTTACGGGCAATTTTCAGCGCATCCTTCACCTCAACGCCTCCTCACAGCCAGCCTACGCATTCAAACATCAGGTCCTGGTGCTTTTGACATCAGCGCACGATTCTAAGCCAGGCAGAACACAGCATCGCCGCTTGGGTTCGGTGGAATCTACCTGACATGCCCTCAACCTACTCGCGCAGAACTACCGTCAGTGCATCAAGAATGAAAACTTGTGGTTCCCCCGGCCTGATCTCTCAGGCTAGTTTCTAAACACCACATCCTCCCGCTGGAAGTTGCGGTAGGCCAGGTAAAGGGCCAGTCCAGCGTAGAGCAGGGTGGAAGCCCAGGTATTGCTGAGTTGAGCCACGGTAGCAGCGCCCTTGACAATAGAATCCAGCGCTAGCACCACGCCCACGAAGGGCAGGGCAAAATACCAGTCTTGCAGTTTGAGAAAATCGGAGAACTGAAGAAACAGGATGGGAATAATCATCACCAGCATCAAAGGGCTCATGTAGCTTTGGGCCTCTTTGAAGGTGCGGGCATAGAGGCCCAGCGAGATCATGATGGCAATCACCAGCAGGGCAAACAATACCGCCGTGAGGACGATGGAAAGGTAGCCCAGCGGGTCCAGGGCCAAAGCACCTCCCAACTGAACCGCGTTCCCTCCATTTTGGACTGCTTGAATCTGCACGGCAAAAAGATTGCGAAACACACCCCCGCCCAGCAAGAGCCCGGCAATTGCAGCAAAGGTCGAGAGCAACGACATCACAAATACCGCCAGCCCCTTGCCCAGCAAAATCTGGACAAGCGGTACAGGGGCCGCCAGGAGGGCCTCGAGCGTTCCTTTTTCCTTCTCACCCGCCGTAGCATCCACCGCCACCGGCATTCCACCCGATTGAATGAACACGATCAGGAAATATGGGATCAGAAAAGCGAACAGGCCCGCTGCTTGCTCCTGCTCGCGCGAAGCATCTTTGGTTTCGACCTGGAAAGGTTCCAGTACTTCTGGACTAACACCCTTGGCTCGGAGCTGCTCGGCCACTACCTGGTCTTTGTAGGTACTCAAAGCGTTCTGCACTTTTTCGACCACCAATGCGCTCTGGGTAGCCCCGCCAGAAAGCCTGCCGTAGAGAGTGTAGACGCCGTTCTCAAATACCAATGCGGCTTCCACCTCACGGTTCTGCACCGCTTGCTGGGGGTTGACAATCTCGATCGGCTCGACTCTGGCTTTCCTTAGCTCCTCCAGTACAACCGCTGGAACCCCAACCACCCCCACTTTCTGCACCGACTCCTGGGTTTGTCGCGCAGCATTGCCAAATAGAAGAATCGGCCCGAACATCAGCACCGGCATAATCACAATCGGCAGAATTATGGTAGTGAAGAGCACCCGGCGCTCGCGCACCACGCTCAGCAGCTCCTTGCGGGCAATGATCAGGATTTCGTTCATGCGCCTACCCCTCACGCGGCCTGTTCCAGACGCCGGATGAAGGCCCGCTCGAGGTTGCCCGAGCCAAGCTCGAGGGCTTCCTGCAGACTCCCTTCATATACCAGCAAGCCTTTGTCAATAAAGCCCACGCGGTCGCAGACCTCCTGGGCCTCGCTCATCACGTGGGTCGAGTAGATCAGGGTTTTGCCCAGATCCACATACGCCCGCACAAAATCGAGCAAGGCCCGCCGGGCAAACACATCCAGCCCCGCAGTGGCTTCGTCCAGCAGCAAGACCTGGGGCTGGTGCAGGATGGCCCTGGCGATCACAATTTTTTGCTGCATGCCGGTAGACATGTCCTTGACCTGCTTATTCAGTACCGACTGCTCGATGTGCAGCAAATCGGCAGCCCAGGCAATGCGCTCTTTGAGCCTGGGCCCCCACAGGTCGTAGAAGCTGCCAAAGAAGTCCAGCACCTCGTAGCCGGTGAGCCGGTCGTAGACCTTCATGCCACCGTTGACGATGCCCAGGTTGCGGCGCACCTCCAGCGACTCTCGCACCACATCGTAGCCCGCCACCTTTACGCTTCCGGCAGTGGGCTTGAGCAAGGTAGCCAGCACCCGCAAAGTGGTGGTTTTGCCCGCGCCGTTGGGGCCCAAAAGGCCATACGCCTCTTTGGCCTTTACCGCAAACGAAATGCCCTTTACCGCCACGAACTTCCGATAGGCTTTTTGCAGGTTAGAGACTTCAATCATGTTGCCCCCGTGTGCTCGTTCTGATTGCAGCAAAACCAACGCTCCGCTGGTTGCATTTTAGCCGGTACGCTTGAGTTTGCCGGTGCGCTTGGCCCACATCTCGGCGGTGTGGAAAACCAAAAGGCCCAGCGGAATCAAAACCACGCCCATCAGCAGCAAGATGCCCAGCTCGGGCAGCACCGAAGAAAGCGGAGCACCCACCAGTTTGTCGGGGGTGGAGTCGGGGTGGTTGATGCCCATCAGCTTGCGGCAGGCTTCCAGGGCATAGGTGGCCGGGCTCAGGTAGGCCAGGGGCTGCACCCAGCTTGGTAGTACGCTCACCGGATAGTAGATACCCGAAACCAACAGCAAAATGCCCTGGAAGATGTTGGTGGCCTGGGCACCGTTCTCGGGCGACATCACCGGCAGAATGGCGGCCATCAGACCCAGGCCCATGAAGGCCAGACTGGCTACCAGCAAGACCACCAGCACCCCCAGCAGGTTGGCCCCGTTCACCGAGACCTGGATGAAGAGCACCAGCCCCACCAAAATGACGATGGTGCGCAGCACGCTAAAGATGATGGCAAACAGCGAGACCCCCGAAAGGTGGATGAGCCTCGAGACCGGGGCCATAAAGGTGTACTCGAGCGTACCCTCCCAGCGCTCGTAGCTGATGGAGTTGGCAATCTCGTTGTACATGGCCGACAAAAACGACCACAACAGCACCCCCAGCAACAGCGTCAGGGTCAGGCGAAAGTCGTCCTGGGCCTTGCCAATGAGGGCAATGGTGGCCGAGTTGACGATGGCGTAAAACACGAACACCACTACCCAGCTCATATAGCGCCGGGTCAGGTGCCAGTCGCGGAAGACAAAAGCCCACATGGGGCGGATGTATCGTTCAAGCATAAAACTCCTTTCGCTCGGGGGCCCAGATTTCTGGCTATCTCTAAGCGCTTAAGGCCTCCGGCCACATCAAGCTGTCTACTAGATGGTGGCCTCTTCGTCCAGCTCCTCGCCGGTAAGGGCAATAAAGGCCTCCTCTAAGTCGGGGCTCCCTGCCTGGCGCTTGAGTTCCTCAGCAGTACCCTCGGCCACCAGTCGTCCGTGGGCCAGAAAGCCGATGCGGTGCGAAAGGCGCTCGGCTTCGGCCATGTCGTGGGTGGTGAGCAGGATGGTGGTACCCTCGCGGGCCCGCAGGTCTTCCAGGAAGGCCTGCACGTCGCGACGGCTTTTGGGGTCGAGGCCGGTGGTGGGCTCGTCCAAAAGCAGTAGCGGCGGGTTGATGAGCAATGCCCGGGCAATGGCAATCTTCTGCTGCATACCCCGGCTCATCTCCTCGATGGGGTCGCTAAAGCGGCGCGACTCGAGGCCCAGTTGCTCCAGAATCTGCATGGCCCGCTTTTCGGCCTGGCGGGGCTCGAGGCCGTAGAGCTGTGCAGCGTACAAGAGGTTCTCCCGCGGCGAGAGCTTTTTATAGAAGGCCGCATCCACGCTCACCCGGCCCATCTTGCGGCGCAACTCCCGCTCCCCTTCGGGGAGGGTATGCCCCAGCATCCGCACCGTGCCGCCATCGGCGGTGAGCAGGGTGGAAAGGATGCGAATCAGGGTGGACTTGCCCGAGCCATTGGGGCCTAAAAGAGCGTAGGTCTCGCCCTCCTGCACGTAAAAAGAAACCCCCTTCAGGGCCCATTCTTCCTTGAGGGGGGCCCGCAGTCCTTCGCGCTTGCGGAAAACTTTTTTGAGGTCGGAGACCTCGATGGCGAGCTTGGTTTGGGCGGGTATCAAGGTTAGCATAATTGAGTCCTGTATCTAAACAGCCAAGGCTTTGGGCTGGGGTCGAAGGTTGCTAAGAGTTCCAAAGAACACATTTTTCCTCCAAACCGATCGGCGGCCCGAAGGCCGCCGAGAAACGCTGAAGCGTGGTAAATGCGGATCGGGCTTGGGTCGCGCTTAGGCGCGAGACCAGAAGTTACGAATGACAATCGGGTTGCTCATGGTTCACCTACCGAGTTCAAGTGTACGCTTTGGTCAGATAGATGCGCAAGAGGAGAAGCTATACACCAATGTGATGCGCTGTACGGGCAGGCAAATGCGCCCGGCACTATTGACGCAGCCATGCTCAAATCCTATACTCTGCGCCAAGGTGTCAAACAACCGTTCGTTTGAAGTGGCCAAAGCAGAAAAGGTAAACCGCCGCGACGAAATTCTGGATGCAGCCGGTCAGCTTTTCAGCCGACAGGGGTTTCACGCCACTTCGATGCGGGATCTGGCTCGAGCCGTTAATTTGCAAGGTGGAAGCCTTTACGCCCACATCCAGTCGAAGGAAGAGGTATTGTTTGAGCTGGTAAATCGGGCTGCAGATGAGTTTTTGAGCAATGCTGAAGCAATACCTTCCGACCTATCACCCAAAGAGCAGCTCGAGCGCTTTGTGCACGGACACCTCGCGGTCATCGTGCGCGAGCTGGATAACGCCACGGTCTTCTTTCATGAGTGGAAATTTTTGAACCCCGAGCTGCAACAAAAAATTACTGCCCGCCGGGATGCCTACGAGGCCCACTTTCGCCGGATTATCGAGGCGGGTATTCAGCAGGGCCAGTTTCAGGTCGAGGATGTTCGGCTAGCAAGCCTGTTTATACTTTCGGCCCTGAACTGGACGTACCACTGGTACCGGCCCGGCGGCAAACTAACCCTCGAGTCCCTCTCGAGCCACTACTGCAGGCTCATTTTTAAAACTTTAGGGGCTGCATGAACCACACAAACTCCCCAAGCCCTGCCAGCCTTGGGTAAAATCGGGTTCAAATGCCCTATCTTCATCAGCCCGGTTTCTTGGAGCGACTTAGCGAATACGAGCGCGAAAGGCTGGCACAGATTTGCCCGCCCCGAATCTTCCAGCCCGGCGAGCTGCTGCACCGTGCAGGTGAACCCTGCCAGAGCTTGATCATCCTGATTGAGGGCCAGGTAAAACTGCTGAGGATGGTCGCAGGAGGCCAGGAGCGCATCGTTTATGTGGCTGGCAGCGGCGACCTGCTGGGCATTAACTTTTTGGATCAGGACGCAACCCATACCAGCAACGCAGTCTGCCTGAGCCGGGTGATGATCTGTCCGGTGGGAAAGAGCCAGGTCGAGCAGGTCTCGCGTGAGTTGCCCAACGTGCCACTACGGCTGGCCCAGGTGCTGGCGCAACGGGTGACCTTGTTGGAGGGCCAGCTCGAGGTGGCTTCAGCTCCTGTAGCGTTTCGTCTGGGACGCGCCCTGGCCTGGCTCGCACAACGCTTCAGCGTGCCCGATTACTCAGCCTGGCGCGATTTACCCATGGAGCTCAAGCAAGAAGACCTGGCAGCCATGTGTGGAACCACACGGGTGTCGGTTACCAACAGCCTGGGCGAGCTCAGAAACCTGGGGCTTGTGCAAGGTACTCGAGGTCGGTATAGGGTCAATCTAAAGGCCCTCGAGGACTGGCTCGAGGGCTTTGGTGAAATGGCCTAGTTATCTGCGGCCCCAGGGTGTAAATACCAGGTCAGATGCGCTGGCCTGGCGGTGGCAGTCCACACACATCGCCGGGTTGGCCAGTGTTCCGCCCTGAAAAGTGTCTCCTTTGCGCTCGTAGGCTGCCCAGGCCCAGTCACCCGCTGTGTTGCTGCGCTTTTGCATCACATATATGTTGGTAACTTGCAGGCTTTGGGGATCAACGCGCTCCTTGACAAAAATGGTGCCCTGACCAAAGGGTAGCTTGTAGTTTCCGTTTGCGCCCAGCAGGCGGTCTGGGGTCAGGTTGACATAGACGTCCTTACCCAATGCGTGTGCACCAGCGGTATTGATTTTATTCACGTTTACCCGGGTCCAGCTTGCATAATTGCGGATATTTTCCGCCAGGCTCGACACCTGTCCTAAAACCGCCCCAACAAACAGCAATCCCGCCAACGCCATCCACTTTTTCATAAACTTCCTCCCAGATTGAGGCTACCTTCTATCCCAGGAGGGCTGTGTATTGCGCTTAACCTAAAACTCGCTTATCGCACCCTTCGCAGACGTTGCTTCCCATTCGGACAAAGCAATCATGTTGTGAGCAGCTCAATATTTGTGAAGAGGGCACTATATTGCTAAACATCCGGGGCGTTGTGCTTAGGCCAGCTCGTGGGCCATGGCCCAGGAAGCCTGCTCGCTGACCTCGCGGGCTAGGCTACCAGATCGTGCCTTAACGCTTACGCTTCCAGGGCCAGCCGGTGGGATTCATATAAGAAGCCCTTCTCCCCAGGGGTCTTTAGCAATTTCTCTGAAGAGCGCGCTATTGCACGTTTTGAAGCGCGTTTTGCAGCGCCTCCCCAAAGGCCTGGGGCTGGTCAATCCAGGGATAATGGCCCGCACCCTCAATCAGCTCGAGCTGGCCGCCAACCAGGTCGGCAATGGTCTGGGCTTCGGGGTAACTGCTGGCATCCAGGGCACCCAGCAAAACCGCAGTGGCTGCCTGCACCTCGAGCACAAAGGGGGTGTAGTCTAGCCGCCAAAGCCCGTTAAGCACAAACATACGTCCCGGGGTATCGGCCCCCACCACGGTTGATCCCTCGGCGATCCACTCATATTCCATGCGGCTATGCGGGCTGGGAAACAGCAGCCGGTCGAATGCAGCCTTTGGCTCTACCGTGGCAAAAGCCTCCTGCAGCAGCCGGGTTCCGTCTTCAGGAATCTCTAGGTCTGCGTTTTCGTCCATGCCCTTCAGTGCCAGCGCGGCCCGGTAAAGCTGGCGAGCCAGCCAGGGAAAGTTGGTCCAGGGGTTGATGAGCACCAGCTGCTCGGTGGTGTCGGGCGAGCGGCGGGCATAGTCTAGGGCCAACAGCCCACCAAACCCATGCCCCAGCAGTGTCCAGGAATTGAGCCCCAGGTGGTCGCGCAGGTGGAAAAGGTCGCTCACCAGGGCATCAATGGTAAAAAGTCCGGGTTCTTCTGGAAGGGCTGGGCTGCGCCCGCCTCCGCGCTGATCCAGGTAAATCACGCGGAAGCCCTCCAGGTACTCCTCCAGACCCTCCCGCAAGGTATAGCTGCTACCTCCAGGCCCGCCGTGGAGTACCATGATGGCCGGTGCATCCAGCGGGCCAGTGTCCTCGAGGTAGACCTCTACCCCATCGTCAACTGCAATCAAATCGATTTCTTCACGCATACCTTACCTGTTATACCGGATTCAAAAAGATAATCTTCAAACAAAAAGCGCTAAGAGGCTATCTTTTTGAATCCTAGAGCACTCCCTTCGGTCGGGTTAGTTCGTCACCGTTCGGTGACGAACTAACCGAATCTGGTATTAGACCCGCCACTAAAAGACGCTATCCCGTCTCCCCTCCTCGAGCAACTCAAAACTCCAGCTACGATAACCCTCGAGCCCCGTCGCGGCAGCCTCCATCTCCGGGCCAAAAGCCCAGACCTCGAGCAGGTATAGGGCCTGTTCGGGGCGATGCAGCAGCCGGTAGGGGTGTGGGTGCAGTCGGGCCAGTGCCCGCAGGGGTTCGGGGTTCTTGCCTTCTACAAAAAGCACCTTCATCCGCCTTCAGTCTACCCTTTCAGGTCTATGCCGGGCCCTTCCCTGGGCCTGCCAAGGAGGCTCAAACCCCTGCACCTCGCCACAGGCGCTCTAGAAACAACACCTCACAGGCTTCCTCCAGGCTGGTCATGAGCGAGTAGGCCTGCAACAGCGATTTTTCCAAGGCCTCTTCGGTTCCTTTAATGAAGGCCCCATGTCCGCGCACCACACAGGCTATGTTTTCTCGCAGGGCTTCGGCCACGGCTTCGGCAACCTCTGGGGTTCCCGAGGCTGTCTTGGGAGTCAAAACAGGAATTTTGTCGAAGTAGTAGCGCCCTTCTAGGTCTATCGGCACGATGGCCTCGAGGTGAAACGACAGCGCAATGGCGTGGCGGGGGTGGGCGTGTACCACCGCGGTGGCGTCGGTTTGTTGGTATATGGCCCGGTGAATCACCCGCTCGACCGAGGCCCCCTGGTCCCGTTTTGGGTCGGGCAAAAGCGGCAGAAACATCACATCCTCGGGGGTCAGGTGGGCCTTCTGCGCGCCCGAACGGGTAATCCAGAGCCCTTCCCCCTCCCGCACCGAGTAGTTGCCCGAGGTGGCCGAGGCCAACCCGGCAGCAAACAAATCGGCACCAATTTGCTGAAAGGTAAGATACAGTTTGGCTTTCATAATCTACCTGCCCCAGGTAAACCGTCTTCAGGCAACTGTTATCAAACAACAGCACCGCCTTGCGGGCATTTATAGCATCCAATAGCTATGGGCTGTAAGCACAGTGCCTACAGCCCATAAGTCAGGGTTTCGCTTTAGAACAGAGATGCCCTTCTAAAGCTTCAGTGAGACGCATCTCTGTGAAGCCGAGTGTACCCCATCCAGTGGCTGGTTAACCAAACCCAGGTTAGACCTCGCGTGCGGGCTGCTCGGGCCGCACACCCGGACGGCGCGTGCCAATGGGCGCCTGCTCGGCTTCGCGGCGGGCCTCCTCGAGCCGCTTGAGGGTCTTTTGGTCGACCACCTGGGTATCGCGCACAAAGTCGGAGCCGGTACCAGCAGGAATAAGCTTACCCAGAATCACGTTTTCCTTGAGACCAATCAGCTCATCGAGCTTGCCGGCGATGGCGGCTTCGGTCAGCACATGGGTGGTGTGCTGGAAGCTCGCTGCCGAGAGCCAGCTCTTGGTCGAGAGGGCGCTCTTGGTCACGCCCATCAGCATGGGCTTCCAGCTAGCCGGGGTCTTGCCTTCGGCCATCAGGGCTTCGTTGGCCGACTCCACGTCCCACTTCTCGATGACCTGGCCCTCGAGGTAGCGGCTATCGCCGGAGTCGGTGATCTCCACATACTTGAGCATCTGCCGCACGATGGTCTCGATGTGCTTGTCGTGCAGCTTCACACCCTGGGCCCGGTAGACGCGCTGGATTTCGTCGGTCAGGTAGCGCTCCACCGCTTCGGGGCCTTTGGCCTCGAGGAGCTGGTGGGGGTCAATGGCCCCACGGGTCAGGGGCTGGCCTGCCTCTACCGTTTCGCCTTCCTTGACGGTCAGGCGGGTGTCCTTGGGCACCTTGTACTCTTTAGAGAAGCCCTCGCTGGAGATGTAGATGATAACCTTGTCCTCGAGCTCCTCGATGTGCACCACCCCGTCAATCTCGGCAATAACGGCCTTTACCTTGGGGCGACGGGCCTCGAACAGCTCGATCACGCGGGGCAGACCCTGGGTGATGTCGGTACCGGTCGCCACACCGCCGGTGTGGAAGGTACGCATGGTGAGCTGGGTGCCGGGCTCACCGATGGACTCAGCAGCAACCACACCTACGCTCTCGCCAATCGAGACCAGCTTGGCCGCCGACAGATCCCAGCCGTAGCACTGCTGGCAGACCCCATAACGGGTGCGGCAGGTGAGGGGTGAACGCACCGGTACTTCCTCGATCAGACGCTCTTCCGCCGCCTTAACGATGAGGTTGACATCCTCCAGGCTAAGCTGATGTCCTTCGGAAAACACCCTGCCCTTGACCTCGATCTCGCGGGCTACTGTGCGGCCATACAGCCCCGACTCGATGTCGCTCTTCTTGCGCAGGCGCTTGTTGCGGAAAGCCTCGTCGAACTGCAACAGGGGAACCGAGATGTAGTCCGGTGTGCCGCAGTCGGCTTCCCGCACGATCACCTCATGGGCTACGTCGTGCAGCTTGCGGGTCAGGTAGCCCGAGTCGGCTGTGCGCAGGGCGGTATCGGCCCCACCCTTACGGGCCCCGTGGGTGGAGATGAAGTATTCCAGCACCGTCAGACCCTCGCGGAACGAGGCCTTTACCGGAACCGGGTAGGTCTCACCGGAAGGCTTGGCCATCAGGCCGCGCATCCCGGAGATCTGACGAATCTGCTGGGGGTTACCACGGGCCCCCGACTGGCTCATCACGTAGAGCGGGTTGAAGGGGTAGTTTTCCTCGAAGTTCTTGAACACCGCGCTGGTCACCTTTTCGGTGGTCTGGCTCCAGAGCTGCAAAATCTGCTGGAAACGCTCTTCTTCGGTCATCAGGCCCAGCTCGAAGGCCTGCTCGATCTGGGCCAGCTTGGCGTCGGCTTCCTGCAGGTACTGCTTCTTCTCGGTGGGAATTACCGCATCGTCAATGCCGATGGTAATGCCCGAGGTGGTGGAGAGCACGAAGCCATAGTATTTGAGGGCATCCAGGAGCTTGGCGGTTTTTTCCACGCCCAGCACCAAAAAGCTCTTGTAGACCAGGTCTTTGAGGGAGTTCTTTTCCTGGGCCACCTCGAGGTTCACGAGTTCCTGGGCCTTTTCCTGGTCTTCGATGGCCTCGCTCACAATCCGCAAGAACAGCATCCGGCCCGGCGAGGTCTCGATGAGCTTATCGCCCAGACGCACCGTCACCACGTCCTGGTGATCCACCACACCGCTCTGCACGGCCAGCAGGGCTTCGTCCACGCTGCTGAAGACGAATTTCAGGCGGCCCACGCTGGTTTCCTTGCCTGCCACCTTGATTTTGGCGTTGAGGGCCACCCGGCCTTCGTCGTAGGCCTGGAGGGCCTCCTCGATGCTGGCAAACTCCAGACCCTGGCCCTTCTTCTCGCGCCGCAGCTGGGTGATGTAGTAAAGCCCCAGAATAATGTCACGGGCAGGCTTGGCCACCGGCTCTCCCGAGGCAGGCGAGAGGATGTTGTGGGCCGAGAGCATCTGGATACGGGCCTCGGCCTGGGCATAGCTCGAGAGCGGTACGTGCACGGCCATCTGGTCGCCGTCGAAGTCGGCGTTGAAGGCCTCACAGACCAGCGGGTGTAGTTGAATGCTCTGACCCTCGACCAGCACCGGTTGGAAGGCCTGGATGCCCAGGCGGTGCAGGGTGGGGGCGCGGTTCAGGAGCACCACCTTGCCGTGGATGACCTCTTCCAGGGCATCCCAGACTTCGTCTTTGATGTCGCGGGAACGCTCCAGCATCTTGCGGGCGCTCTTGACGTTGTTGGCGATGCCCTTCTCCTCCATTTTCTTGAGCAGGAAGGGCTTGAAGAGCTCGAGGGCCATGCGCTTGGGCAAACCGCACTGGTGCAGCTTGAGCTGCGGCCCCACCACAATCACCGAACGGCCCGAGTAGTCCACGCGCTTGCCCAGCAGGTTCTGGCGGAAGCGGCCCTGCTTACCCGAAAGGATGTCGGTGAGGGAGCGCAGGGCCCGGTCGGAGCCGGGGTTGGTGACCGGGGTGCCCCGGCGACCGTTGTCCAGCAGGGCGTCCACGGCTTCCTGGAGCATCCGCTTCTCGTTGCGGATGATCATTTCCGGAGCGCCCTGCGCGAGCAGCTTACGCAGACGGTTGTTGCGGTTGATCAGGCGGCGGTAGAGGTCGTTGAGGTCGGAGGTCGCAAAACGCCCACCGTCCACCTGCACCATCGGGCGCAGGTCGGGCGGCAGCACCGGCACGGCCTCGAGCACCATCCACTCCGGGCGGTTGCCGGAGTCGCGGAACGCGCGCACCACCTCCAGGCGCTTCCTGGCCTTGGCCCTTTTGGCCCGGCTGGGGTGCTTCATCTCCTCCACCAGTTCGGCCTCGAGCACGCTCAGGTCGATTTCCTTGAGCAGTTCCTGGATGGCCTGGGCCCCCATCTTGGCGTCGATGTCGTAGGACTCGATGACCCGCACCGCCATGCGGATAAAGTCCACCTCCACCCGGCCATAAATGTCCGAGGTCACCTTGCCGCCGTCGGCCAGGGCGTCGCCGGGTGAGACCCGGTCGCCGTTGGTTACCTCCACGTCGTCTTCGAAGGGGTAGAGCCTGGCCTTCATCACCACGATAGAGGCGGGCTCGTGCAGATGCACCACCCCATCGGCTTCCGCGTAGACTTCCTCTTCGGGCTCGATGGCCCCCACCAGCTTATCGCCCTTGCGCACCTGGGTGCCCTCGGCGGCCAACACGTGCATGTGGGGCTGCAGGGGATAGTCCACCACGCGGGGGCGCTCGAGGGTGAAGCTGAGGTGTACTTCTTTTTTGGAGGTCTCGGCCACCAGCTTTTCGACTTTCAAGCCTTTGGGCATGCGTAGCTGCCCTTTGCCCTGGGCCAGCACATCGCCATTGCCCACCAGCTCCCCCTGCCCCACCTTGAGGTGCATGCCGGCGGGAATGAGGTAAATCGCATTCACCACACTGGTGTCCGGA
Organism: Meiothermus cerbereus DSM 11376; assembly: GCF_000620065.1. Lineage (NCBI taxonomy): Bacteria > Thermotogati > Deinococcota > Deinococci > Thermales > Thermaceae > Meiothermus > Meiothermus cerbereus. The sequence continues at coordinate 40,526 of NZ_JHVI01000022.1, forward strand.
TCCAGGATTTTTACCAGGGCTCCGTCGCCGACCTCCTCAACGTCCACCACGCCCGCGTCTTCGCTGACGATCTGGTAGGAGGCCTCGAGCTCGGCCAGGGGCTCGCCGGGCTTGTAGCTGTCCTGCTCGATCCAGGCGGCTTTGGGCAGGGTCAGGCTGGCCCGTTCTTTATCGGCGTACTCCACCCGGATCCGGCGGGGGAAGCGGAAGAGCACCAGCCCGTCCATCTTGCTCACCACACCGGGGGCTAGCTCCTGGCCTTTTTTGACCTCGTCGCCGTCTTTGACAAAGGTCTCCACGCCTGCCGGAATGGGATAGGTCTCCTGCCGGCCAAAGCGCAGCTCGCGGTACTCGTCGTCGGTAAGCAGCTGACGCTTCTGCACCGGCACCCCGCCCAGCATGGCCCCTTTGGGGTCGATGGTGATGTATTTGGCAAAGTACAGAACCTGCTCGAGCTCCTGCGCCGAAAGGTCGAGCAGGGTGCCAATCTTGCTGGGCACATCCTTGACATACCAGATATGGGCCACTGGGGTTGCGAGTTCTACGTGCCCCATGCGGTAGCGCCGCACGATGCTCTTGGTCACCTCGACCCCGCAGCGCTCACAAACCTTGCCCTCGAAACGCTGCCGCTTGTACTTGCCGCAGGCGCACTCGTAGTCTTTTTGCGGCCCAAAGATGCGCTCGTCAAAAAGCCCGTCGCGCTCGGGTTTCAGGGTGCGGTAGTTGATGGTCTCGGGTTTTTCGACCTCCCCATAGCTCCAGCTGCGGATTTTATCGGGCGAGGCCAGACCGATTCTTACCTTACGCACTTCACGTTTGATCATTTTTCCCCTCTTGGATAGCCGATAGCCCAAGGGCCACCGGCTTTCGCTCTTTAGCGTTTAGAAGCCAGTCCCTCGAAGATGTCCAGGTTGCGCGCGTTTTCGTCGTAGGTCTCCACATCGAGCCCCAGCGACTGCAACTCTTTTACCAGCACCCTGAAGCTCTCGGGCACGCTGGCCTCGGGCACGTCTTCGCCTTTGACAACTGCTTCGTAGGCGGCATTGCGTCCCTCGATGTCGTCGGACTTAATGGTGAGGATTTCCTGCAGGGTGTGGGCCGCGCCGTAGGCCTCGAGGGCCCAGACTTCCATCTCGCCGAAGCGCTGGCCACCAAACTGGGCCTTACCACCCAGGGGCTGCTGGGTAATGAGCGAGTAAGGGCCAGTAGAGCGGGCGTGCATCTTGTCCTCGACCATGTGGTACAGCTTCATGATGTACATCACACCCACCACAATGGGGGCTTCGATGGGCTCACCGGTGCGGCCATCGTAGAGCACGCTCTTGCCCTGCTGGGCCACCTCACGCAGCTGCTCTACCAGGCTAGCCTCGCCATTGACCAGGCCCAGCTTGGCCGCTCGAGCCAGCACCTCGCGCTCGCGGTTGTCGATGCCGAATCCGGCAGCGGTGCGGGCTTCCCACTTCTTGTCGAAGGCTTTACCCAGCATTTCCTTGATCTCTTCCTCGCTGATGCCGTCGAACACGGGGGTAATAAACTTGATGCCCAGTTCGTAACCCGCCAGACCCAGGTGGGTTTCCAAAATCTGGCCCAGGTTCATACGGCTGGGCACGCCCAGCGGGTTGAGCACGATGTCCACCGGGGTGCCATCGGGCATGTGGGGCATGTCTTCGGGCGGCAATATTTTGGAGACCACGCCCTTGTTACCGTGGCGGTTAGCCAGCTTGTCGCCCACCTGCAGCTTGCGCTTCTGGGCCACGTAAACCCGCACCACCTCGCGCACACCCGGCTTGAGCTCTACACCGGGATCGCCACGGCGCAGGCGCAGGGTACGCACCACAATGCCGCCTTCGCCGGGCGGCACCCTGAGGGAAGTGTCCTTCACGTCGCGGGCTTTTTCACCGAAGATGCTACGCAAAAGCCGCTCTTCGGGGGTAGGCTCGGTCTCGCCCTTAAAGCTGGTACGGCCCACCAGGATATCGCCGGCCTTGACCTCCGCCCCGATTCGTACCACGCCGTCCTCGTCGAGGTCGCGCAGGGCTGCTTCGGAAAGGTTGGGGATGTCGCGGGTTACCCGCTCGGGGCCCAGTTTGGTATCGCGGGCCTCGATCTCGTAGCGCTCGATGTGCACCGAGGTGTAGAAGTCGCGGCGCAACAGATCCTCGGAGATAACAATCGCGTCTTCGTAGTTATAGCCATCGAATGGCATGATGGCCAGCAGGATGTTTTGACCCAGAGCCAGGTGCCCCTCTTCCGAGGCCGGGCCATCGGCCAGGAGGTCGCCCTTACGAACCTTCTGGCCCTTGGAAACTCGAGGGCGCTGGTCGAGGGCAGTCCCCTGGTTGGAACGGGTGAAGCGGCGCAGGTTGAACTCGTACAGGCCCTTGTCTTCGCCCCTGATTAAAATTTTGGAACCATCCACATACTCCACCACCCCGTCCACGTGGGAGTACAGGGAGGTGAGCGAGTCACGCACCACCCGCTCTTCCACCCCGGTCATCACCACCGGGCTCTGCGCGCGCAGCAGCGGCACCGCCTGGGCCTGCATGTTAGAACCCATCAGGGCGCGGTTGGCGTCGTCGTGCTCGAGGAAGGGAATCAGGTTGGTGTTCACCGAGAAAACCTGCTTGGGTGAAACGTCCATGTATTCCACTTCTTCCGGGCGCATCACAATGGGCTCGCCTTTCTTGCGCACCACCACTTGCTGGGTATCGAAGTGGCCGTCGGGCTTGAGCGGGGTGTTGGCCTGGGCAATAGCGTAGCGATCCTCTTCGGTAGCGGTCATGAAGTCGACCTGCTCGGTTACCCGTCCGTTAACCACCTTGCGGTAAGGGGTGAGGATGAAGCCTAGGTCATTGATGCGACCAAAGGAAGCCAGCGAGGAGATCAGACCGATATTGGCGCCTTCGGGTGTCTCGATGGGGCAGATCCGCCCGTAGTGGGTGCGGTGCACGTCACGGACATCGAAGCCTGCACGCTCGCGGGTCAGACCACCCGGCCCCAGTGCGGAGATACGGCGCTTGTGGCGCAGTTCCGAGAGCGGGTTGGTCTGATCTTTGAACTGGCTGAGCTGGCTGCGGCCAAAGAACTCGCGGATGGCTGCTACCAGGGGGCGATTGTTAACCAGCTTGGCCGGGGTAGCCGATTCAGGTGTGCCCAGGAGCATACGCTCGCGCACGCCTCGAGCCAGCCGGGAAAGTCCCACCCTAAACTGGTCGGCCAGCAGTTCACCCACGGTGCGGATGCGGCGGTTGCCCAGGTGGTCAATATCGTCGGCCTCGTAACCGGGCTCGCCGCTTTGCAGGGCAAACAGGTATTTGAGCACCGACAGCAGAGCTTCGTCTTTGAACTCGCCGTTCTCAAACCTAATCAGCATTCGTCCCGAAAGCTGAATGCCCAGTTTTTGCTGGGCTTTGTACTTCCCAGCCTCGCCCAGGTCATAGCGGCGGGGGTCGGACAGCAACGAGTGCAGGTAGGTAACGGCTTTATCGCGTTTGGGCGGGTCGCCGGGCCGAAGCTCGGTAAACAGCTTCAACAAAGCCTCATCCACGCCCATCTCGAGGGCCTTGGTTCCGCGGAACTGGGCTTCCAGAAGGCCGGGCAGCAGGTCGGGGTAGCTTTCCAGTTCTTTGCTCAGGGTTTCGGCGGTAAAGCCCAGCACCCGCAGAAGAAGGGCCAACGGGAACTTCTTCTTGTTGACCTTCATCACCACCACGCCGGACTGCTCGAACTCCAGGTCGATCCAGGGGCCGCGCTTGGGCAGCGGGATGACCGAGGCCACAAACCGGCCCGGGCGCGCCTGGTCTGCGGTGAAGTAAACGCCTGGCGAACGGTGAATCTGGGAAACAATCACCCGGTCGGCACCGTTCACAATAAACGAGCCGTCTTGGGTCATGAGGGGGAGGTCACCCAGGAAAACCTCGTCTTCCTTGAGCAGGCCGGTGTCTTTGTGCACCAGCAGCAGCTTGGCGTACAGCGGAGCCTGGTAGGTCAGGTCTTTTTCCCGACATTCGTCCTGGTCAAAGGGCGGTTCGCCCAGACGGTACTCGAGGAAATCCAGTACCAACCCCCGCCCCTTCTCGCCTTCCTCTATGGGAAAGGTCTCTTTGAAGGCAGCTTGCAGACCGACGTTCTCCCGCTTGGAGGGGGGCACGTTGGCCTGTAAGGCTTTGGTAAAGGAGTCTACCTGGATCTCGGTGAGGGGTGGAAGGGGGATAACTTCTTTAATTTTGCCGAACCGCTCTATCTTCATCAAAACACCTCATAACCCGTACGCTCTGGTCTGCCCCTGCTGGTGCAGAAACGGCTTGCCTGGGGTCGTTTGGGGGTTTTCGTAAGCTAACAGGGTTCTTCCGCAGGCGAAAATTCCCTGCGGCGGCTGGCTCTTACGCTTTTTGTGGGACACACCTGGGGTGCAGGCCACAAAACACAAAGGCTAGTGTACCATACCTACACGCACAGGCACAATATGCACCCCGAATCTCAAGCTGCTAGAGGCGAGTGTAGCACAGAATGAGATTTTTGAGGAGTAGCCTAGCACCCTGCCAAAACCGGAGCTACGACCACTGCGGCCCGCAAAGCAAGAAGGGTGTTAGGGCAGGGGTGTGGGCTCGAGCTTCTCTTTTCCAAAGTAGGGCTGCACTGCCCTGGGAACGTTGACGGTTCCATCCTCGTTCTGGTGGTTTTCCAGGAGCATCACCAGAATTCTGGGCGTAGCCAAAGCGGTGTTGTTGAGGGTGTAGGCGTAGCGCACCTTGCCGTGCTCATCGCGGTAGCGCAGGTTGGCCCGTCGGGCCTGCCAGTCGAGCAGGGCCGAGCAGGAGTGGGTTTCACGGTAACGGTTCTCGCTGGGAACCCAGGTCTCGAGGTCTACCTGGCGGTACTTGCCCAAACCCATGTCGCCGGTGGACACCTCGATCACGCGGTAGGGCAGCTCGAGGGCCTGTAAAATGCCCTCGGAAATAGAGAGCATGGTCTCGAACCAGCGGTTCGACTCCTCCAGATCGGCTTTGCACAACACGTACTGCTCTACCTTATTGAACTGATGAACGCGCATCAGGCCCCGCACGTCCTTTCCCGCCGAGCCAGCCTCGCTACGAAAACAGGGCGAAAGCGCACAGTAGGTTTTGGGTAGCTCGCCTTCGGGAAGGATCTCTCCAGCGTGCAGGTAGTTCAGCAATACTTCAGCAGTCCCCGCGAGGTAGGCGTCCTGCCCATCTACCGAGTAGACCTGGTCGCGGGCAGCCGGAAACTGACCGTGGGCATAGAGGGCCTCTTCCTTGGTGAGGCTGGGTACGCTCATGGGGGTAAAACCAGCCCGGATCATCTGATCCAGGGCAAAGCGCAACAGGGCTTGCTCGTAGAGCATCAGGTCACCCTTGAGGATGTAGGAGCGAGAGCCCGAGACCTTCGCGGCACGCTCAAAATCACCCCAGCCGTTTTTTTCAATCAATGCCACGTGGTCCAGGGGTTCAAATAGAAATATACGCGGGTTGCCGTGCACGCGGGTTTCCAGGTTGAATGAGTCGTCCGGGCCAACCGGCGCACCCTCCCAGGGAATGGTGGGGGTAAGGTAGAGCAGGTTCTTGAGCCGGGCCTCGAGGGCCCGTAGCTGGGGCTCGAGCTCGGCCAGCTGCCGGCCAATCTCCTTGCCTTTTTCAATCATGGCCGCGCGTTCTTCCGGCTTGGCCCGGGCCGCAGCTTTGGCGTTGGCGTTGCGTTCAGCCTGGAGTTGCTCGGTTTTTCGCTTTAGCTCCTGCACCTGCTTATCCAGGGCTAGTAACTCGTCCAGGTCGAGGTTGACGCCTTTTTTTTCAATGGCCTGGCGGACGATCTGGGGGTTCTCGCGAATGAATTTGATGTCTAGCATAAAAAGTCCAGGGTACTGCTTAGGTCTTTAGCTTTCAGTCTGGTTTTAGCGCCGCATCCGAGCTGTTTTCTAAGTGAGCCGGCGCGGTGCTCAGGCCCTTTGGGATCGCATTAGCTATTCGATGACCCTGGGCACTTTGAACTGCCCCTCGAGCTGCTCAACGGCTACCGAGAGGGCTTCCTGCTGCGAAAGCGATGGGCCAACCTGGTCGGCCCGCAGGCGGTTGGTGATCTCTACCGGTCGGGCCATCTCGGGAAGCCCCTGGGTATCAAGCTCGCTCAGCTTCTCAAAAAAACCCACAATCGAGCGCAGTTCTCCCTCGAGCCGGGTCTCTTCTTCGGGCGTGAGTGCAAGACTTGAAAGCCTGCCCAGATTTTTCACCAGCTCAGGCGTAATCTCCATAGGTGTCATTCTAATACCAGATTCGCCCGGTTCGTTAGCAAAGGCGAGCAGGCCGGGCAAATAAAAATTGTCTTTGCTTTGTTCCTTTTGCTGTGGCCCCTGCTGTGTGGCTGCTCATTTGGTGAAAGCGTCGGGCCAGCCTGGCCCCCTACAGGAAATCCCCCAGAATACGCTCAACCTGGTCGGTTTCAATCAGAAAGGCGTCGTGGCCGTGCGGGCTATGAATCTCGCGGTACATGGCGCCGCTCAAAGCGGCCATTTCACGAACCTCCTGGGCGGTGTATAGCACGTCGGTGTCGATGCCCACAAACAGGCTGGGGATGCCCTTGAGGCGGTTCAGTGCGGCCTCGAGGCCTCCGCGCCCGCGGCCCACATCGTGGGTATCCATGGCCTCCGAGAGGACAAGGTAGGCGTTGGCGTCAAAGCGCTTGGCAAATTTTTCTCCCTGGTACAGCACATAACTCTCGCCCCGCTCCGGGTGCTGTTGCCAGCGCAGGCGGAAGGAGTCGGGTGAGCGGAAGGAAAGCATCGCGATGGCCCGGCCCAGTTGAAGCCCCAGGGGTTGTTCGGTGTAGTAGCCACCCCGGTAGCCAGGGTCGGCCAGCACCGCTTCGCGCGAGAGGCGGTTGAAAGCCCGGGCCCAGGGGCCATGCACTGCGGGCGCGGCCAGCACCACCATCTTGTGCACCCGCTGTGGGTACAAGAGGGCGAACTCCATCGCTACCATCCCGCCCAGGCTGCCCCCCAGCAAGGTCACCTTTTCGATGCCCAGGAAGTCCAGGAGCTTGGCCTGGGCTCGAGCCAGGTCGCGCACGGTGAGCCTGGGAAATTCCGGCCCATAGGGCCGACCCGTGGCCGGGTTGAGCGAAAGGGGGCCGGTAGAGCCGTAGCAACTGCCAATGTGGTTGGCGCAGATGACAAAATACTTCTCCGTATCCAGCATCCGGCCCGGCCCAGCCAGCTCGTCCCACCAGCCATCCGGCCCGAAGGCCTGGTCGAGCCTGGGCAGGCTGCTGAGGGTTTCTTTGCTATAGGTTCCGGCCAGGTGGGCAGAGCCCGTCCAGGCGTGGAAAACCAGTACCGCATTGCTGCGCTCGAGGTTGAGCTGACCATAGGTTTCGTAGCGCATGCGCAGCTCGGGCAAGGTACCGCCGTACTCGAGGTGAAACCCGCCCGCTACCAGGGCCTGGGCCGGTACCGGAGGCGGTACCCGGCCCCGGCTCTTGGGGGGCTTGATGAGCAGGGCCTCGTGATCGCCCCAGGCCTCTTGAATCAGCAGTTCGGTCATTTCTGGTTATCCCTGGTTGTGAATTCCCAAGCCATGCGCTATGTACCTCAGGCCCCAACCTTTGCACGGAGGGCTTGCTTGATGTCGGCTTTGATGTCGTCAATGGCTTCCAGGCCCACGCTGATTCGTACCAGTTCGGGGTTTACCCCTGCCCGAAGTTGTTCCTCTGGCGATAGCTGGGAGTGCGTGGTAGAGGCCGGGTGGATGGCCAGGGTGCGGGTATCCCCGACATTGGCCAGGTGCGAGACCAGCTCGAGGCTGTTAATAAAGCGCTTGGCTGCTTCGAAGCCTCCCTTGAGGCCAAAGGTGAGCACCGAGCCGGGTTTGCCTTTGAAGTACTTTTGCGCCTTGGCGTGGCTGGGGTGATCGTCTAGGCCAGGGTAATTAACCCAGGCCACCTCGTCCTGTTCGCGCAGCCAGTGGGCCAGGGCCAGGGTATTTTCTACGTGCCGTTCGGAGCGCAGTGAGAGGGTCTCGAGGCCCAGCAGCAGCAAGAAAGCCTCGAAGGGCCCCAGGCACTGCCCCTGGTCACGCAGGCCATCGATGCGGGCCTTGATAATAAAGGCCAGGTTTCCCAGGGCTTTGTGGAGCTCGAGGCCGTGGTAGCCGGGCTGGGGTTCAGTGATTAGCGGATACCGCCCGTTGTCCCAGTCGAAGTTGCCCCCATCCACAATCAGGCCCGCAATGGCGGCCCCATGTCCCCCAATCCACTTGGTTCCAGAGTGGGTCACGATGTTGGCGCCCCACTCCAGCGGGCGGAAGAGGTAGCCCCCGTGCCCAAAGGTGTTATCCACAATAAGGGCAATACCCCGCTCCTGGGCAGCCTGGGCGATGAGCTCGAAGTCGGGGATATTCAGGGCTGGGTTGCCCAGCGACTCCAGGTACCAGAAGCGGGTTTTTTCGTCGGTCAGGCGGATAAAGTCCTCTACGCTTTCGGCGCTGTCGGTAAAACGGCTCTCGATGCCCAGCCGCGGTAGCGTAACTTTGAACTGGTTGATGCTGCCACCGTACAGGTTCGGGGTAGAAACAAAGTTGTCGCCAGCCTGGGCGATGTTGGTAATGGCCAGAAATTGCGCCGCATGGCCCGAGCTGGTAGCCAGGGCGGCCACACCCCCCTCGAGGGCAGCAATGCGCTTTTCCAGCACATCGGTGGTGGGGTTCATGATGCGGGTGTAGATGTTGCCAAACTCCTGCAACCCAAAGAGCCGGGCCGCGTGGTCAGTATCCTTAAACTGGTACGAGGTCGTGGCGTAGATGGGCACCTGGCGGGCTCCGGTAGTGGGGTCGGGGCTATAGCCAGCATGCAGTTGAAGGGTCTCGAAGCGGTGTTTTTGTGACATGTGCATCTCCTACCGTCTATCCCGAAGGGAATCGTCCGCTTGGTGAACAGCGGCGCGAGCCGTCTGTCCCAGAGGGGATCGTCCGCGTGGGATTTGGGGCGCTGTTGGTAGGAGTTTTGCTATAGCAAAACCCCCTACCAGACGTTCTTTTATGGCTGGAAGGGGGTACGGCTTGCGCATTCCCTTCTCTTATCTTTCCCAACCGCCAAGCTATGCCTAGCTTCGAACGCCGTGTGCCTACAACGTTCAGCGGATGGGCCGGAATTAGCACCGTGCAAAAAGCTTTCTGGTGATGAGCAGAAGCTTTTTGTGGGTTGCTGCGACTTCACAGGGCCGAATCCCTCCGTCGCTCTCGATAAAAGAACTTTTGATTGTGGCCGCGCCCCAGCGCGGATAAAAGTGAGTGTAGTTAGAAGGTATGGTTATGTCAAGCCCAGTGCAAACCGGGCCCGGAGGGAATCATCTCGCTGGTGAACAGCCGTGGCAGCATCCTGTCCCGAAGGGGATTGTCCGCCGGGTGAACAGCCGCGTCAGCCGTCTGTCCCGAAGGGGATCGTCCGCCGGGTGAACAGCCGCGTCAGCCGTCTGTCCCGAAGGGGATCGTCCGCCCGGTGAACAGCGGCGTCAGCCGTCTGTCCCAGAGGGGATCGTCCGCCCGGTGAACAGCCGCTTTAGCGGTCTGTCCCAGCAGGGGCGAACTGGCACCGCTCAGCCAGGCCGCCACGTTAAGCGCCCTGGACGCCGGTCAGGCGCTATGTGTCTCTTTCTGCAGTCCCGGCGAATCGGTAGCCTGAGCGTACGCTTCCATCGGTGGGCACGAGCAGACGATGTTGCGGTCACCATAGACGTTGTCCACACGGTTTACCGGGCTCCAGTACTTGTCCATAGCCTGCTGGCCCGCAGGGAAGCAGCCCTGGGCCCTTGTGTACTTGCGGTTCCAGTGCTCATCGGCAATGTCCAGCACGGTGTGGGGAGCATGGCGCAAGGGGCTTTCGTCTGCGGTAAGTTCGCCGCGCTCGATTTGCGCAATTTCCTGACGGATGGCAATCATGGCGGCAATAAAGCGGTCGAGCTCGTGCTTCGACTCCGACTCGGTCGGCTCGACCATGAGGGTGCCGGGCACCGGGAAGCTCATGGTAGGGGCGTGGAAGCCATAGTCGATCAGGCGTTTGGCGATGTCCTCCGCGGTGATATCGCAGCGGGTTTTGAAGGCCCTGGGGTCGAGGATGCACTCATGGGCCACCAGGCCTTTTTCGTTTTTGTAGAGCACCGGGAAGTAGGGCTCGAGCCGACTAGCAATATAGTTGGCGTTCAGAATGGCCACTTCGGTGGCCCGCTTGAGCCCCTCGCTACCCATCATCCAGATGTAGGCGAAGGAAATGGGGAGAATCGAGGCCGAGCCATAGGGGGCTGCCGCCACCGGCCCCACCGGAGCAGTTCCACCGTCAAGCGCAGGGTGCCCAGGCAGGAAGGGGGCCAGGTGAGCCTTGACCCCAATGGGGCCCATCCCGGGGCCACCCCCGCCGTGGGGAATGGCAAAGGTCTTGTGCAGGTTGAGGTGCGAGACATCGGCCCCGTAGTGGCCGGGTTTGGCCAGCCCCACCTGGGCGTTTAAGTTGGCGCCGTCCAGGTAGACCTGGCCCCCGTAGCGGTGCACAATCTCGCACAGCTCACGAATTTTTTCCTCGAACACCCCGTGGGTCGAGGGGTAGGTAACCATCACCGCCGCCAGTTTATCGGCGTGCTGCTTGGCTTTGGCCTCGAGGTCGCTCAAATCCACATAGCCCTGCTCGTCGCAGGCCACCACCACCACCTCCATGCCGGCCATCTGCGCCGAGGCCGGGTTGGTGCCATGGGCCGAGGAAGGAATTAGGCAGACCTTGCGCTGCCCCTCCCCTCTCGAGCGGTGGTAAGCCCGGATTGCCAGCAGTCCAGCATACTCGCCCTGGGCGCCCGAGTTGGGCTGTAGCGAGATGGCGTCGTAGCCGGTAATTTCACAGAGCCAGCGGCTCAAAGTCTCGAAAAGCTCGTGGTAGCCCTGGGCCTGCTCGGCGGGTGCAAAGGGGTGCAGGTTGGCAAACTCGGGCCAGCTAATGGGCATCATCTCGGCGGCGGCGTTGAGCTTCATGGTGCAGGAGCCCAGGGGGATCATGGCCCGATCTAAGGCCAGGTCGCGGTCGGCCAGCTTACGCATGTAGCGCATCAGTTCGGTCTCGGAGTGGTAGCGATTGAAAACCGGGTGGGTCAGGTAGGGGCTGGTGCGCCGCAAGGCCGCAGGCAGATGGTTTTCCGGGGCAAAGTCTTCGTATTTGAACTCGCCCCCAAAGGCCTGCCAGACCGCCTCGATGACGGCGGGGGTGGTGGTCTCGTCGAGGGCGATGCCGATATGGGCCTCGTCCACTTTACGCAGGTTGATGCGGCGGCTGCGGGCTTTGGCCAGAATCTCCTCGAGCTGGCCTTCCGCCCGAATGGTGAGGGTATCGAAGAAGTGTGGGTTGACCGGCTCAAAGCCCAGGCGCTTTAGCCCTGCCGCCAGCACTGCGGTTTTGTCGTGTACGCTCTGGGCAATTTCACGCAGCCCGTCTGGCCCGTGATAGACCGCGTACATCGAGGCGATAACCGCCAGCAAGACCTGCGCGGTGCAGATGTTGGAGGTGGCTTTTTCCCGGCGGATGTGCTGCTCGCGGGTCTGAAGGGTCAGGCGGTAGGCCCGGTTGCCCCTCGAGTCGATCGAAACCCCCACCAACCGCCCCGGTATGGCCCGCTTAAGTGCGTCCTTAACCGCCATGTAACCCGCGTGGGGCCCACCATAGCCCATCGGTACCCCAAAGCGCTGGGCCGAACCCACCGCAATATCGGCCCCCAGCTCGCCAGGAGGGGTGAGCAAGGTAAGGGCCAGAAGGTCGGCGGCCACCACCGCCAACCCACCCGCGGCCTTTACTTTTTCGATGTAGGGCCGCAGGTCGCGGATGTTGCCCAGGGTGTCGGGATACTGAAAAATGGCACCAAACAGCCCCTCAGGGTTCAGATCGGTCTCGAGGTCTCCCACCACCAGCTGCCAGCCCAGGGGCTCGGCCCGGGTTTGCAGCACCGCCAGGGTCTGGGGGTGAAGGTTCTTATCGGCAAAAAACGCGATGCGGGGCTCTTTGCAGACCCGATGCGCTACCGCCATGGCCTCGGCCGCTGCGGTGGCTTCGTCCAGCAACGAGGCATTGGCGATGTCCAGCCCGGTGAGGTCGGCGATCATGGTCTGGAAGTTGAGCAAAGCTTCCAGGCGGCCCTGGCTAATCTCAGGCTGGTAAGGGGTGTAGGCGGTGTACCAGGCAGGGTTTTCCAACAGGTTCCGCTGGATTACGGGGGGCAGGATGGTACCGTAGTAGCCCTGCCCAATCAGCGAAGTGAAAACCTGGTTCTTACTGGCAATGGCCCGCATGCGTTCGAGCATCTCGCTTTCGCTCAGACCCGGACCGATGTTCAGGGGCGCGGCCTCGCGAATGGAGGCCGGCACGGTTTGCTCGATGAGTTCATCTAGAGATGAAACCCCCACCGCCTGAAGCATCTGCTCGATATCGGCAGGGGTGGGGCCAATGTGGCGGCGGGAAAAGTCGGTGGACTGGGGTTTACGTTGGGTCATGGGGTCTCCTCTCTTCGCTGTTGCAGGGGCAGCAAACACCCGTTGCAGTCTTTGAAGAATCTTGACCCCATCTGTCCTTTTGCCTGAGAGTGTTATCCCGTCGGCGGGCGGCGTTCGCCTCTCTCCAGATTGCGCTGCTGTGGTCCTTTTGCCTGAGAGTTTCCGGGGTGGTTGCTCCTTCGGCGTGGGGCTGGCCCATCTCTCCCATCAGCAGCCTGCTGCATGTACCTTGATTATCATAGCCCAAACAGGCCTGGCTCAAAAAGTGACACTTGTACAGTTTCTCAAGGAAATCGGGATGGGGCTGTATTACCCCATCCCCAGCCTGGCAGGGCGCCCGCTCGAGCATTACTGGCTTTCAGCTACAGCCTGATACTCCGCCGCCGACAAAAGCCCATTGGCGCTTTCTGGGTTAACTTTCATTTTGAACAACCAGCCCTCGCCGTAGGGCGACTGATTAATCAGCTCGGGCTTATCCGACAGGGCGCTATTAACTTCAATGATTTCGCCGCTCAGTGGCGCATAGATGTCGGAAGCCGTCTTGACCGACTCCACCACCGCCACCGCTGCAGCGGCTTCTACCTTCTTGCCCACCTGTGGCAGATCCACAAAAACCACATCCCCAAGGGCATCCTGGGCAAAGTCGGTGATGCCCACCACGGCTACGTCGCCCTCGAGGCGAACCCATTCATGCGTCTTGGTGTACTTGAGCTCAGAAGGATAGTTCATGATGTCACCTCGGTTGTAAGTTTATTGCCCAAAGGGCCTTTTCGCACAAACCCAGTTACTGGGTTCCTGGCTGGCGCTTCCAGAAGGGCATCTCAACCACTGTAGCCGGCACTGTCCTGCCACGAATTTCAACTTCTAGTAGCGTGCCTACCTGGGCTAAATCGGACTGCACGTAAGCCATCCCGATTCCCTTTTTCAAAAGGGGTGAGTGGGTTCCCGAGGTCAGCAGGCCCACCTCGCTTCCTTCTTTCAGCACCCGGTAGCCCTCGCGGGGAATGCCCCCTTCGACCAGCAAGCCCACCAGTCGGCGCTCACATACGCCCTGGAGCAAAGCGCTTTTACCGAAAAACTCCTTCTGGTCTTTGACCACCCAGCTAAAGGGGGTACACCGGGGGTTGGTCTCATCGGTTAACTCGTGGCCGTAGAGGGGAAATCCGGCCTCGAGCCGCAAGGTATCGCGTGCCCCCAGGCCACAGGGGGTTACCCCAGCAGCCAGCAAAGCCTCCCAAACTACCTGGGCATCCTCAGGGGCGATAAACACCTCGTAGCCATCCTCTCCGGTGTAGCCTGTCCGGGCAAAGCGCACCCATTTACCTGCCAGCTTACCCATGAAGGTATCGTTCTTTTTGCGCGAGGCCAGGTCGGTATCGGTGAGTTTTTGCATTACGGCCACCGCGTTGGGGCCCTGCACAGCGATCAGGGCAAATAGATCGGAGGCGTTCTTTAGCTCTACTGCAAAGCCCTCCGCCAGCCGCTGGAGGTGGCCCCAGTCTTTCTCGATGTTGGCTGCGTTCACCACCATCAAATACTCTTGTGCGCCGGTTCGATAAAGATAAATGTCGTCCACCACGCCCCCCCGCGCATTGGGCAGCATGGAGTACTGGGCCCGTCCTTCCTTAAGCTTGGAGACATCGTTCAGGGTGGCGTACTGCAAAAACTCGAGCGCATCCGGCCCACGTATCCAGAACTCGCCCATATGGCTCACATCAAACATACCCACCAGTCCCCGCACCGCCAGGTGCTCCGAGGTGATGGAGGTGTACTGGATGGGCATCTCGTAGCCCGCAAAAGGCACCATCCGGGCTCCTTGCGCCAGGTGGGCTTGATGTAGTGGAGTGGTTTTCATGCCCCAATAGCATACCAATGCCAGGGCCAATGGCTGCAAATTGCCGTAGGGCCGCGTAGTCAAACATCAGCCTACCAGGCCAATCCCGACAACAGCGCCACACACCTGCGCCAGGGCGGTTGAGAAGACCCCTTACACCCCTCAGCTAGTGGCGCACAACAAAAGGTATGTAGGCCGCCCAGCGGCCCCAGAGCAGCGCGTGGGGCTTTCCAGTCCTGGTACTAGCTGGCAGCCGCCACCCTTGAAAGCACCTGGCGGCTTACGGCTTTGAGGGTTTCAAAAACCCCCATGCCAGTGGTGGCTACCGCCTCGAAGATGGGCAGGCGCATCTCGGGGTCAATAACGGCCTGAATCATCTCGAGCGGTAGGGCATCCGGGGCGTCGCGTTTGTTGGCTTGCAGCACGATGGGGATGTCTTCTAGTTTTATGCCGTATTCGGCCAGGTTTTCGCGCAGGTTGCGCATGGACTCGGCATTGGCGCGCAAACGGTTGGGGGCCGAGTCGGCCACGAACACGATGCCGTCCACACCGCGCAGAATTAACTTGCGGCTGGCGTTATAAAAGACCTGGCCCGGCACCGTGTAGAGGTGAAAGCGGGTCTTGAAGCCCTTAACTTCACCCAGGTCTACAGGCAAAAAATCAAAAAACAGGGTGCGCTCGTCCTCGGTTGCCAGCGAGACCATCTCGCCTTTGCGGTTTTGCGGCACCTGCTGGAAAACCCACTTGAGGTTGGTGGTCTTTCCAGACATGCCGGGGCCATAGTAGACAATTTTGAAGTTGATTTCCCTGGCAGCAAAGTTAATCGTGCTCATAGTTAGTTACCAAATAGCTCGTCCAAGAGGGCACTGGCTCCATCGCGGTACTCGTGGTCAATCCCAAGGGTTCCAGGCTGTACCAGGGCATCTTTGGTGATGACCTCGAGCGTTTGCACCGCCCGCTTGCCAAACAGCTTAACCCGCCCCACCGGTGCCGAGCTATCAAAGATAACCGCCAGCAAGGCCAGATCGCCCACTTCTTCTGCGTAGAGGCCGTAGGTGGCACCCTGGTGCAATAACTCGTTGAAGCGAGGCTCACCCAGCATTTTTGCTAAGGCCTGGGTGGCTGCTGCGTTACCGGCAATAAGGGTTGCCAGCGAGTCCAGGGCTGGAGGCCGGGGTGCCCACAAGGCTTCTTTGTGGGCCAGCACAAAGCCCTTGCGATCGAGCAGCAGCACGTAACGGGCCCCACTTTCTCGCAGTAACTCCTCGAGGACCTGCACAGCCTTCTCGTAGGTGCCCCCAAAGAGTGCGATGGCAGGCTCAACCATAATGGGCCCAGTGTAACATGCACACCTTACCTACCCCTGTGACGAATTACGCTAAAGCCACGCCGCCAGTGGTCGGACGTCCCGGCTGGGACTTCTTCCCCAGGGCGCTAAACTAAACCACGCACGGCCTAAAGCTGGCTCAAACAAGGGAGACCTGGCCTTGAAACACCTCTACATTCACGTTCCTTTCTGCCCCACCATCTGCCCTTACTGCGACTTTCATGTGGTTCGGCGGTATGGGGGGCTGGTGGAGGCCTATCTAAAGCGGCTGACCCAGGAGGCCCAGGCCCTCTTCGCGCAGCACCCTAGCAAGCTCAACACGCTGTATCTGGGCGGGGGCACACCGAGCTTTTTACGCAACCAAGAGCTGGAGAGGCTTTTTCAGGCCTTGCAGTGGAACCTCGAGGGGGCCGAGGTGACCCTCGAGGCCAACCCCGGCACGCTCAACCCCGAGCGCCTCCAGCTGCTGCGCGCGCTGGGGGTCAACCGCCTTTCGCTGGGGGTGCAAAGTTTTCAGGATGATGTGCTTAGGGCCCTGGGCCGGGCTCACGGAGGAAAAGGGGCTTTGCGGGCGGTGGAGATGAGCCTCGAGGCCGGGTTTCGCACCTCCATTGACCTTATTCTGGGCCTGCCCGGACAGGATGTCCTGGCCGACCTAAAGCAGGCTGTGGCTTTGGGCGTGGGGCACGTTTCGGCCTACACCCTGCAAATCGAGCCCGGTACGCCATTTGCCCTGTCAGGCCTTGCGCCCGACCCGGATGCCGAGGCCCAGGCTTTTGAGCTGGCACAAACCGTGCTGGGGCAGGCCGGTCTGGTGCGCTACGAGGTATCCAACTTTGCCCGTCCCGGCCAGGAGAGCCAGCACAACCTGGCCTACTGGCACAACACCACCTGGGGAGGGCTGGGGCCTGGGGCTACCGGCCAGCTCGCTGGGGCTGGCGATGGCGGCTTTCTCACCTGGCGCTACACCAATCCTCCGCTACCGCGCTGGCTTCAGGGCGAAGAGCCCTGGGTTGAGCAGGTCGGCGCGCTCGAGCACGCCAAAGAATCCCTGATGCTGGGCCTGCGACTGTCCCAGGGGGTGGATGTGGGACAGATCGAGCTACGCTGTGGGCTAAAGCTGTGGCCGGCCCTGGAGTCCACAGTGCAGGCCTTGAGCCTCGAGGGGAGTCTGGAGGTGCAGCAAAAGCGCATCCGCGCTTTGGAGCTCAGCACCCTGCACCCCATAATTCTGCAACTATGGGCAGCGCTAGAGGCAGCGCAAATCGAACGCTGACCCTACGTATCAGTCCAGCGCTGAAAAGTTCAGGGCTTCAAAATCGCGCAGGGCCTCGAGGGCATTCGGGTAGCGCTCGCTGGCGTCTTTGGAAATGAGTCGGTTTATAAAGCCCCGCAGCTCTGTGGTAACCAACAAGCCCGAATCCGGGGCAGCTACCAGCGGTGGGGGGGGCCGGTTTAGGTGGGCATTCATCACCTCGGCGGGATCCCCCACAAACGGCAACTCACCTGCAATTGCCCAGTACAAAAGGATGCCCGCCGAGTACATGTCCGATGCCGGGGTAGGCGACTGCCCCCGGATCTGTTCTGGGGCGATATAAGCTATGGTTCCCAGGCGAACTTTCTGGCTAAAACGCTCACCCAGTGGGCCGGAGAGGTCGAAGTCTACCAGGCGGGCCTCTCCAGTGCCGTCTACAACAAGGTTATCGGGTTTAACATCGCGGTGCACCAGATTCAGGCCGTGCATGTGGGCGAGGGCCTCGAGCAGGTGTCGAAACACCCCCAACACCTTGGCGGGATTATCCTTCCGCCACTCCGACAGGCGGCTGCCAGGCGCAAAAGCCAGCAGCACCGCCGGATGTTCACCCCCCTCATGGGGTACGCTTAGCCGTGCCAGAACAGGGTTGATGTGCGGGTGCTTGAGCTGTTGACCCACCTTCCACTCGCGGTCGGCCCGCCCTTCAAAGCCCTTGGGAAAGACCTTTAAGGCATAGGGGGTGCCGTGTATGTCGAAAGCCAGGTATACCGTAGCCAATGCCCCGCGGGCAATCGGTCGGATGACCTTGTAGCGGCCTTCCAGGGTGATTCCGGCTAACCCCACAACCATCACTATACCGATTTTGACCAGCCATCAGAGGTAATTTCAGGACGCCGGTGCCGGGCCGTACCGGGCTGTCTTGTTTGGATAGCGCCAGGTCAGGGCAGGGGTGAGTGGCTCAGGTTAGAATTACCCTGGCCCAGGCTGGGGAGGTTGCAACGTGCGTGGTCTAGTGTTGTCAGGAGGCGGAGCCAGAGGGCTGGCCCATATAGGGGTACTGGAGGTACTCGAGGCCCAGGGATTCCAGGCCGAGGTGGTAGCCGGAACCAGCATGGGGGCAGTGGTAGGGGCCCTTTATGCCTCCGGCAAAAAGCCCCATGAAATCTTGGAAATTGCCCGCTCTACACCCTGGCTGCGCCTGCTGGATCTGGTACCTCGCCCAGGGCTCATTTCCCAGCGTGGCCTGCGGGACTTCCTGGCCAAATACCTGCCGGCGCGGTTTGAGCAACTGCCCATCCGGCTGGTTGTTACTGCAGTAGACCTCGAGGCCGGTAAGGTGGCTTACTTCTCCGAGGGCGACCTGACCGGGGCGGTGCTGGCCTCGGTGGCCTACCCCGGCCTGGTGGCTCCGGTGCTCTTCGAGGGTCGAACCTATGTGGATGGCGGGGTGCTCGACAATCTGCCGGTAGATGCCGCCCGCTTTATGCGGGCCAAATACGTGCTGGCGGTGGATGTGACCCCGGAAATGCACTTACCTGGGGTTCCACGCTCCTCCATCGGACAGGTACGCCGGGCCATAGACATCATGCAAAACCACCTGACCGCGGCCCGCCGTTCGCTCTACCCGCCCGAGCTCTATATTCGCCCAGAGCTGCCAGGGGTGGGCATCGAGCAGTTTGGCCGGCTCGAGGAAATTGTCGAGGCTGGCCGCAAAGCTGCCTCACAGGCACAGCTCAGGTTTTAGGACTATCCTGGTGCCGGCCAATCAGGGTAAACCAAGGGTTGGCCAGTGTTTATGCCGGGCTGTCGGCACAGCTCCGCCATGCAACATAGCCAGCACCCGATGCCAGAAGGTTTGTTGAAGTGAACTGCCGGGCCAGGTCAGCCGTGGGTTATGCTATGGGCCGGGCCTTGGCCACCACGAAAGGGACTTTTTGCGATGCACAGGTTTTTGGACTATCTCTTCAAAGAATGGTTTCGTCAAGTGGGCGAAGCGCTTTTGCTGGCCTTCCTGGTTACTACGTTCCTGTTTACCACAGTCGGCGTGGTGGGCAGCTCGATGAACCCCACCTTGCTCAACGGTGAGCGGGTGTTTGTACCCAAATATGAAACCTGGTTGGTGCGCTTCGGCCTGATGCAGTGGCGGCGGGGCGAGATCGCCATTGTCAAGCCGCCCGAGGGAACGCCCAACGCGGTAGCTCAGTTCCCGGTGCTGGGTTTTCAGTTTCGGGCTTTTTTCATCAAGCGCATTGTTGGCCTGCCGGGCGACGAGGTAAGCCTGCGGGAAGGGGTGGTTTACCTCAACGGCAAGCCCCTCAACGAAGTCCACATCACGGCCTCGCTGAGCCCCTACCCCGATAGCTATCCAGTGGTTTGTTACGAGAACGAACGGTTAACAGCCCTCATCACCCAGCAGCAGGTGCGTTTTGCCCCAGAGCAACTACCCGAATACCTCAAACCTACCCTCCAGATGCTCGCACCCCCCAGCCCCCAAGACCTGGCAAAAAGCCGGGCTGGCGAGCACTGCTTTACCGGCTCGCTTAAGCTCAAGTCTGGCTACTACTTCGTGATGGGCGATAACCGCACCTTTGGAGGCTCGGAGGATTCGCGCACCTTCGGCCCGGTGCCCACGGAGGCCATCGCGGGGCGGGCCAATGCAGTCTGGTGGCCCCTCAACCGCATCCGGGGCCTGGACATTCCCGAGGGTTTCAAAGGGCTGTAGGGCTTGAGCAGGTAGGGGCTTGCGGGCTTCTCATACCAGCTTCACCGTGCAGCGCTAGATTCCTTAGGAATGGAGCGAATGCACGGCACCACCATTGTGGCAGTTCGTCGAGACGGTGTCACGGCAATCGCAGGCGACGGACAGGTTACCCTGGGTCAGACCATCATGAAGACCGGGGCGGTTAAGGTTCGCCGCCTGGAGCAGGGCGAGGGCATCCTGGTTGGTTTTGCCGGCGCTGTGGCCGATGCCCTGGTGCTTCTGGAAAAGTTTGAGGGTGCGCTATCGGGGGCCAAAGGAAACTTGCAGCGAGCCGCCATAGAAACCGCCAAACTATGGCGTAGCGACCGGATACTGCGGAACCTCGAGGCCATGCTGGTGCTCGCCGACCGCCACAGCCTGCTACTTTTGTCTGGCAACGGCGAGGTGTTGAGCCCCGATGAGCCGGTAATGGCTGTCGGCTCCGGTGGCCCCTATGCCCTTGCTGCTGCAAAAGCCCTGCTGCGGTACTCGAGCCTCCCTGCCCCCCAGATAGCCGAACAGGCCATCCGGATTGCCGGAGAGATAGACCTTTACACCAGTGGCCAGGCCACCCAGGTCTTGAGCATAGGGGGTGAAGGATGAACCTGACCCCCGCCGAGATTGTGCGCGAGCTGGACAAGCACATCGTGGGTCAGGCCGCCGCCAAACGGGCTGTGGCAGTGGCCTTGCGTAACCGTATACGCCGGAAGAAACTACCACCCGAGCTGGCTCGAGAGGTCACACCCAAAAACATCCTGATGATTGGCCCCACCGGAGTCGGCAAAACCGAGATCGCCCGGCGCTTGGCCCGCCTGGCAGGGGCACCCTTTTTGAAGGTCGAGGCCACCAAGTTTACCGAGGTGGGCTATGTGGGCCGGGATGTGGACTCCATTGTGCGCGACCTGGCCGAGGCTTCCTACCAACTGGTGATGCAGGAGATGAAGGCCAAAGTGGAGGGGCGGGCCCAGAGCCTGGCCGAGGACGAGGTGGCCTCGCTCTTGCGCATCCAGCCTTTTGAATTGCGCACAGGCCGCTACAACGACCAGATGGTGGAAATCGAGGTGGCCGAGGAGGCCCGCCTGCCCATGATGGGCATGTTCGGTGGCGAGCAGATGCAAGGCCTACAGGACATGCTCAAAGGGCTGATACCGCAGCGCAAAGTACGGCGCAAAGTGCGGGTCAAAGAGGCTTTGGAAATCCTGAAAAACCAGGAGGCTGAACGCCTGGTGGACAAGGAAGAGGCCACCCAGGAAGCCCTGCGCCGCGCCCAGGAAGAGGGCATTGTGTTTATCGACGAGATGGACAAGATCGCCCGGAGCAAAGGGGGCGTCGGCGGCCCGGATGTCTCGGGCGAGGGCGTGCAACGCGACCTGCTGCCCATCGTGGAGGGTACGGTGGTATCGACCCGCTTAGGGCCAGTCTCGACCGATCATGTGCTGTTTATTGCTGCGGGGGCCTTTCATGTTTCCAAGCCTTCAGACCTTATCCCGGAATTGCAGGGCAGGTTCCCTATTCGGGTTGAACTCGAGCCCCTCGGGCCCCAGGAGTTCGAGCGCATCTTGCGCGAGCCAGAAAACTCGCTCATCAAACAGTACCAGGCTTTGCTTGCTGCCGACGAGACCGAGCTGCACTTTACCCCCGAGGCCATCCAGGCCGTAGCCCAATTTGCTCACCAAGCTAACCAAGAGTTGGAGGATATTGGCGCCAGGCGACTCGCTACGGTGTTGGAGCGGCTTTTGGAAGAAGTTTCCTTTCAAACCAGCCTGGGGCGGGTTGAAGTAACCAAGGAGTATGTGGAAGTGCGGCTCAAAGATGTACTTGCCTCCCCCGACCTTTCCCGCTACATCCTATGAAGACCGGGGGCCTTCTGTGAAGTCCAGGCAAGCAGAACCCGTTTGGGTAACGCCTTACCGTCAGGTAAACAACGACCAACAAGTTGAAAGATTTAGGAGGAAGATGATGCGTTTTTGGTTCTTTATGCTGGTGCTGTCGATGGGGGGCGTGCTGGCGCAACAAAACCCTGCCCAGCCCGCCTCAAAGCCGCAGACCCAGGCCAGCTTATGCGTCGTGCTGTACGAGGCTGGGCGTCCCGAGGCAGCGCTTCCGGCCTGCGAGCGGGCGGTAAAAGATGCTCCCAGCGCTGAAAATCTTTACCTGCTGGCAAGGGTACAGTCCGAGCTCAACCGCTTTACGGCAGCCATTGAGAACCTGCGCCGTTCGATTACCCTCAACAGCAGTTTTATCCAGTCCTATGTAGCCCTGGCCCAGGTGTATGTGCGCCAGTACCTCTTGTCAGAAAACCGAGAAGCCTCTAAGGGTTTGCTGGATCAGGCCCTGAGCATTCTGCGCGAAGCCGAGCGGGTCAACCCCCGATATGCCCCCATTTATGCCACCCGCGGGGCAGTTCTCGCATATCAAAACAGGCTAGACCAGGCCGTTGAATCCATCAACCGCTCGCTGGCCATCAAAGATGAGCCGGTTGTGCGGGCCCTGCTGGCCGATATTTATATCCGCCAGGGCAAGTGGGATGAAGCCCTCAAGAACTACGATGAAGCGGTCAAGGCGGCCCCCAAAAACGCCAACCTGCGGGTCAAATACGGTAGCTTGCTGCTGCTGCGGGGCAACGTCGATCTGGCCATTGAACATCTAGACCAGGCCGTTATTCTGAGCCCCGGTAACGCTGAAGCCTGGCTGCGCCGCGGTGATGCCTACTATGAAAAGAAAGACTGGCAGCAGGCCGGGGTTTCTTACCAGCAAACCGTAGCCCTTTCACCGGTTCGTTATCCGGATGCCTATATCGGTTTGGGGCAGGTTTTGATTGAACTCAAGGATTACCAGAAGGCCCGTTTCAACTTTACCAAGGCGGTAGCCCTGGAGCAGGACAATCCGGTTTACCGCTTCTGGTTGTGCCGCGCCAACGAGCTGTTGGGTGACAAGGCTGGGGCTAAGGCGCAGTGCGAACAGGCCCTTAAGCTGCGGCCCGATTTCAAAGAAGCCCAGGATGTGCTCAATCGCCTGAAATAAAGCAGCGCTTGCGAATAGTTTTTGGCTTCAGCCCTGCCCCCTCAAGGAAGGGCTGGGCTTCTTTTTGTCTATTCTGATTCTGACTATCTGCAGTTGATATTTACGTCTAAAACAAAATAGTGTAGATTGTATCCATGAGCTGGAAGCTGGAAGCCTGGAATCCTGAGTATGCCCTACCGGACAGGCTAGAAGAAGGTGAGGGCCTCGAGGATATCAAAGCGCACTACGAAGGTGACTGGACGGCCCGTTCCCCGAAAAGGCAAGCGCCCACCGACTGGCCCATTGTGTACCTGGTGGATGGCCGCCAGCGCATAGATGCTCAGATTGCCAACTCGAGGGGTCACCGGGCCCTGCTGGCTACCGTGATAGCAGGGGCCGTAGTGCGCGATGGCGCAGGTATCCGCCCGGTGGGAGAGCCCCTAAAACGCCATATTTTGCTCTACAGCGGCGACCTCGAGGAACCTCTGCCCCCCGGCCTGGGCCACTACCAGCTGGTGGAGACTAAAAAATCCGACCCCGCCAGCATGCGCTCCAGGGTCACCGAGGAGATGCGGCGCCTGGAGGCCAGCCTGGTGAACGAGCTAGAGGGGGGGTTGGTGATCGTGGACGGGCAGATATACCGAGGTGAAAAGTCGTACACCGCACCAGAGCGAGTTCTGGGCTACACCAAGACCCAGGCCGCCATCTACCTGGGCGCAGAGCAACAAGCCCTGTTGTACGAACTCAAACCCTACCAGCGCACGCCCATTTTTATGATTCCCGGCAAAGCCATCAACCGTCCGCTGGATGTTTTCTCCTGGTACGTGCGGCTGCCCCTAAAGCCAACGGCCACCTTCTACACCGGCGCTTCGCTCTTGCGCATCGAGACCATCAGCCCGGAGCCTTACCAGGCCATCCGCCTGGCCGACCTTTCGGTAAGCATCTTTTGTGATATGGCCTCCTCCCCCGCGAAAGACCCCCGCGCCCCCCAGAACCTGATTCCCGTTGGGGGGCTCGAGCAGTGGTTGGGTCGTCATCTAGGCCAGGGGGAAGTGGCGCGGCGAAGAATCATGCAAGCGCTGTTTAGCTAGTTTGGGAGGAAGTTGTGAAACAAGTGGGAATGGTATTAGGTAGCCGTGATGCAGGAGCGCTGGATTTTTGGGTTGCAGTAGAAGAGGGTCAGTACCTACGTCTCGACGACCTGGTTTACGTCGAATTTCGCCACCCCGACCCGCGCAAGGGCGATGCCAATGGCAATGTGCGCTATTACGGCATGGTAGACCACGTCATCAAGCTCTACGAGGGCTCGCAATTTGACACCGACGTGTTTTTAGCTCAACGCGATCTGTTGCCGGTCAGCCTCTCGTACGCAGCACACGTGCAGGTTACCCGCCTGCTGCCGGAGGAGTACATGCCACCCGACCCTGGCTCACCGGTCTATCTGGCCCAAGAAGAGGCCCTGGGCTTGGCCCTTTACTACGACCGGATGCAGGAACAAAAACTGCCGGTGGGGCTACTCAAGAATGGCGAGGTGGCCTACATCAACTTCGAATTCCTGAATGGTTTCAAGGGCGGGCACGTCAACATTTCGGGGGTCTCGGGGGTAGCGGCCAAGACCAGCTATGCTACCTTCTTGCTGCACAGCATTTTCCAGTCGCCTGCCAATCGGCAAAAAGCCAACACCAAGGCCCTAATTTTCAACGTAAAAGGCGAAGACCTGTTCTATCTCGACAAGGACAACAGCGGCCTAAACGACGAGGCCAGGGAAACCTATCGCAGGCTGGGCCTGCCAGCCCAAGCCTTCCAGAGTGTGGCTTTTTTGGCCCCCCCGCGCAAAACGCCCGGCGACATCCTGGCCGATGTGGGCCGCCCCGATGCCCTGGCTTACTACTGGGATCTGGTGCAGTTTTGCCGCGATGGCCTGCTGCCGTTTCTATTTACCGACCGGGGGGCCATGAGCAACCTGGGGTTCCTGATTGACCAGGTTACCGAGCGCCTGCGCCGACTGGTGGGCGATGAAAGCGACAAAGACGGCCAGAAAGGCCCCCATCTGGTTGTGGATGACTGGTTCGATGAGCAGTCGGCTGCGGATGCCAACGTCACCTTTAGCGAGCTGGGCAAACTCAAGATTACCAGCTTCGCCCAGCTGGTGCGCTACATCGAGTACAAGCTGCTGGGGCCCGAGTCGGCTGAAGACGAGGAAAAGCAAAAGGGCGACCCGCGCTGGACAGCCCGCCAGGCCAGGGGAACCCTCGAGGCCTTTGTGCGTCGCTTGCGCGCAGCCATTGGCAACGTAGAACACCTGATTCGTGGTGACAAAACCGGCAAACGCCCCAACCCCCTGGGAAGCCCGGCCCAGGTGAGCGTGGTGGACATTCACCAGCTCTCGGCACAGGGGCAGATGTTTGTGGTGGGCTCCATTTTGCGCGAGGTTTTCGGGCGCAAGGAGCGCGGCGATTACCAGGGCCGGGTATTTGTGGTGCTGGACGAGCTCAACAAATATGCCCCCCGCGATGGCGAAAGCCCCATCAAGGACATCTTGCTCGACATCGCTGAGCGCGGGCGCAGCCTGGGCGTGATTCTGATTGGCGCCCAGCAGACCGCCTCTGAGGTAGAAAGCCGGGTGGTGGGCAACGCCGCCATTCGGGTGGTGGGCCGGCTTGATGCAGCCGAAGCTGAACGGCCCGAGTACCGCTACCTTCCCCCTTCCTTCCGTCAGCGGGCCATGATCCTGCCGCAAGGAACGATGATTCTGCACCAGCCTGAAATTCCCGTACCCCTACCCCTCACCTTTCCGCTGCCGGCCTGGGCGATGAAAAAAGACGAGGTACGTGAGGATGTCTCAGCAGAAAGGCTATCCAAGCTGATAGATTAAGATGGTCAGCAACCTTCTGCGGGCCTTCTTGGGTATCGGAGCGGGTGCTGGCCCTCGAGATTATCGTTTGTGGATAGGAAAAACTTGCAAGCCGTGCTGCGTATGTATGCCCAGGGGTACTTTCCCCTGGGAATGGAGTACGGTATTGGCTGGTTCGACCAGCGGGCCTACGGCACGCCTTACCGCGCCCTGATGCCGCTCGACGAGCGCTTTCACATTCCCCGCAGCCTGCGACGGGTACTGAACAGCAAGCGCTTTGAAGTACATATCAACCGCGATTTTGCTGGGGTACTGCGAGGCTGTGCGACTCGAGGTGGGTCGTATTCAAGTGAAACCTGGCTCACCCCAGAGGTAGCCCAGCTCTACCTGAGCCTTCACCAGTACGGGTTTGCTCACAGTTTTGAGGCCTGGCACCAGGGCAGGCTGGCGGGTGGGGTTCTGGGCGTGGCGCTGGGGGCAGCCTTTATTGGCGACAGCATGTTCTATAGCGTTCCCGATGCCTCCAAGGTAGCCCTGGTGCGGCTGGTAGAACACCTGCGAACACGGGGTTTTGAAATTTTTGATGTGCAGGTGCAGAACCCCCACCTGGCCAGGTTCGGGGCCATAGAGGTAGACCCCCTCGAGTTCCGCCAGCAGCTTTTTCAGGCCATCCAGAAACCGGCCCGGTTTGTAGACTAATACCAAATCTATGTAGATAATAACTCATGCCAAGCAAAGCCATAGCCCTACACGCCCACCTGAGCCTGGAAGAACTCGAACAGCGCTACCGTAGCTGCAAGGATGCCAAGGAGAAGACCCGCTGGCAGGTGATCTGGTTGTACGCCCAGCAGACCCGGGAGAACCGCCCCAGCACCCGGGCAGTGAGCCAGGCCACCGGGTTTAGCCAGAACTGGGTCTACAAGCTCATCCGGCGCTACAACGCCGAGGGACCCCAGGGGCTCATCGATAAGCACCGCTACAACCCAGGAGGGGATAAGCGGGCCTTGCTGAACCAGGAGGAGCAACAA
>NZ_JHVI01000023.1 GCF_000620065.1 Meiothermus cerbereus DSM 11376
TCAGGCGAACTTTAGGCTGGACGGTGCAGGTCATGCAGCGACCCGATGCCAACTTTCGCGGTATCTGGTGGCCCGATGAAAAACCCATCCCTGATGACTTAGCCGAGGAGCTACTCAAGAAGACCCGAGGGCATCGTGGCTTTGTGGTCATCCCCAGGAGGTGGGTAGTGGAGCGCACCTTTGCCTGGCTAAGTTTCAATCGTAGGCTCAATCGGGACTACGAGTTCCTGCCCGAAACCTCAGAAACCTTTATCTACACGGCGATGATCCGACTTATGGTCAGAAGATTGGCTTCCTAGACGGTTTTAAGACAGTCTCTTAGGCACCGTTTGTGAATGGTTTACTACCCAACCGAGGCCAACCGCTCGAGCCGTTCCAGCAACGCTGCAAAGTCCTCTGCTGTTTGCAGCACCAGCACTTCATCTTCGACCGCTGCCGCAAAGCCCTGCTCACAATGCGATAGACACGTTGCAAACTCCACTTCTATCCCCTTGCCCTCCCCGCCAAAGTAGCCTATCCCCAGGCGCGATTGGAGCAGCTCGAGCCAGCCCGCAAAGTGCTTTTCGCCCTCCCGGGCCTGGCAGCCGGTACAGATAGCCAGGCGCATTAGCTTTTCAGACGCTCGAGCAGGTACTGCGGCAGTTCCTTCACCGCCACCCGCTCCTGCTGCATGGTGTCGCGGTCGCGCACCGTTACGGTGTCCTGCAGGGTGGTGCTGCCGTCCTGGCTTTTCCCGATGGTGTCGTAGTCTACCGTCACGCAGAAAGGCGTCCCCACCTCGTCGTGGCGGCGGTAGGCCTTGCCAATGTTGCCGGTGTCCTCGTAGAGCACCCGGCCAAAGCCCAGGGCCTGCAAATCGGCCTTGAGGCGGCGGGCATAGCGGGTGATCTCCTCTTTGTTTTTGGCCAGCGGAATCACCGCCACCTTGATGGGGGCCAGGTGCGGCTTTAGCTTCAGCACAATGCGTTCCTCGCCATTGTCCAGCGTCTCCCTGGTATAGGCCTCCGACAAAACCGCCAGCACCCCCCGGTCTACCCCCGCCGAGGGCTCGATTACGAAGGGCACGAACCACTCTTTGGTGTCGGGATCCTGCACCGCCAGTTTTGCGGTGGAGTCGTGGTTTTCCAGCACCCGGGCCTGGATCTTTAGCTCGGCCTGGCCCTTGGTGTGGCTGCCCAGGTCGTAGTCGGAGCGGTTGGCAATGCCCTCAATTTCCTCGAAGCCCAGGGTGGGAAAGTTGTACATCAGGTCGAAGGTGCGCTTGGAGTAGTGCGAGAGGTCTTCCTTGGGCACGTCCAGCACCCGAATCTGCTCGCGGGGGATGCCCTGGGCCTCCCACCAGGCCAGACGAGCCTCGAGCCAGCGCTGGTGCCACTCTTCATCGGTGCCGGGCTTGACGAAATACTCGATCTCCATCTGCTCGAACTCGCGCACCCGGAAGATGAAGTTGCGCGGGGTAATCTCGTTGCGGAAAGCCTTGCCAATCTGGGCCACCCCAAAGGGCAGGCGGCGGCTGGTGGCGTCTAGCACGTTCTTGAAATTAATGAAGATACCCTGGGCCGTTTCGGGGCGCAGGTAGCCGTAGGAATCTTCGTCGGCTACGGGGCCAATCTGGGTCTTGAACATCATGTTGAAAGGCCGCGGGGGTGTCCAGTCACCCGGCGCACCATCGGCAGGGTCGATCACCCGGGCGGTGTGCATGGCCAGGGCGGCCTTCTCGGGCTCGGCCAGCAGCCGCGCGACCAGGGCCGCCAGGTTGTCGCTATCGTGCAGGCCCATAGCCTGAAACAGGGCTTCCAGTACGCCTGGTTTTTGTTCTTTGAGCAGGTGATCCAGGCGGTAGCGTTTCTTGGAGATGCGGTTATCCACCAGAGGGTCAGAAAAAGTAGCCTCGTGGCCGGAGTAGAACAGCACCAGCCGATGGGTCAGGATGCTGGCATCCAGGCCTTCCATATCGTCGCGCTCGTAGACGTTGGCCCGCCACCAGGCCGCTTTGAGGTTGTTCTTGAGTTCGACCCCCAGGGGGCCATAGTCGTAGGTTCCCTGAAGACCCCCGTAGATATCCGACCCAGGGAAGATAAACCCCCGGCGCTTGCACAGGCTCACCAGTTCTTCCATCGTTTCGGCAGGCATACGTTTCCCTCCGTGTGTATTGACCCGTGCCGTACAACAAAAAGCCCCCGGCACGAATGCCTGGGGACGAAAGTTGAGGCTTCCGCGGTTCCACCCCAGTTCCTCGAGGGGCGATCCCCTTGGGTACAGAGGACTTATGCCCCTGTTCACCCGGAGTGCTCGAGGCCCTTTGAGCTGCGTTGAGGCTTGCTCCGCCGCCCTTCACCCGGTTCTTGGCTGCCTGGCTCACACCCTCCCAGGCTCGCTGGAGCGGAACGCCGGGTTACTCCTGCGGTTCAACGCTGGTTATAAGCGTAACACACAGGCCCTTTACCATCAAGGATTTTGCTATCCTGTAAGTGATGCCACGGCAGGAGCCCCCGGTAAAAATCGTCCACTCGCTTGAGGAGTTCCTCCACTTTGAGGCTGGTTCGAATGCTAAGCACGAGTACGTCCAGGGCCAAATTTTTTTGATGGCCGGTGGGACTCGCCGCCACAACCGCATCGCGGTTCGGCTGGGTAGCTTGATTGAGAACAAGGCTCAACAAACAAGCTGTCTGGTGGCAATTGCCGATACCATTGTCCAAGCCGGAGATGCCCTGTACTATCCCGACGTCATGGTCTATTGCCAACCCGAAGAGGACCTGCGCGTGGTCAAAAAGCCTTGCCTGATTGTGGAAGTCTTATCGGATCGCACAGCCGAAATAGACCGGGGTGAAAAGTGGCTCAACTACCAGACCATCCCGAGCCTGCAAATGTACGTTTTGCTCGAGCAGGACACCATCCGGGCCGAGGTGTTCCGGCGGGTGGAGGGGGGCTGGTTCTACGAGAGATTCGAGAGCGGTACATTAAAGCTGCCCTGCGTAGACCTGGAGATTGCGCTCGAGGACATCTATTCCCGTCTGGGGTAGCGCCCACAGGGGCTTTTCAGCCCTTCCTGTTCCCAACAGCGCAAGGCCGCAACAACCCGCCAGCGGGCTTGGTGCCCAAAGGTTCGATGCCCCTGAGGCATGATTTGCAGATGGGCTAATCTTTTCTTTAGACTCAGACTAAAGGTCAGCAACGCTTAGTAACGTGTGGCGCAAACACCCAGCGTAAGTCCGTCATACTGTAATATTGAGGTAGGAAGAAAGCGGCGCTATGAATGCTTGTACGACACACCAGGAGGTTCGCGCTTGAACAGGTACGACGACCGCGCCAGGTTGGTATTTCACTATGCCAGGGAGGAAGGGAGCCGACTGGGCCATAGCATGATTGGGCCCGAGCACCTGCTACTGGGCCTGATGCGCGAAGGGGGTACAGCCGCGCGCATCCTGATGGAGTATGGGGCCAGCCTCGAGGCCATGCGGCGCATGGTCGAGGAGCTGGTGGGGCGGGGTGAGGGCAGCCGCACCGGCGAGCCGCCCGCCATTACGCCCCGCGCCCGGCGGGTGATGGAGCTGGCCGGGGCCGAGGCCCGCAACATGTCCAGCCAGGTCATCGGCACCGAGCACATCTTGCTGGGCATCATCCGCGAGGGCGATGGTATCGCCTACCGCATCATGACCCACTACGCCAAGGATGTGGACACCATCCGCTGGCGGGTGCTGTCGCAGGCCGGTGAGCAAACCAAAGAGAAAACGGTCGCTACCCCATTCCTGGACGAATACGGCCGCGACCTGACCCGCGAAGCCCGCGAGGGCAAGCTCGATCCCGTTATTGGCCGGGCCGAGGAGATCAACCGGGTCATCCAGATTCTGGCCCGCCGCACCAAGAACAACCCCGTGCTGGTAGGCGACCCCGGCGTGGGCAAGACGGCAATTGTGGAAGGGCTGGCCCAGGCCATTGTGGAAGGCCGGGTGCCGCCGGTGCTGCGGGGGGCCCGCATCGTCTCGGTAGATCTGGCCGGGGTGGTGGCCGGCACCAAGTACCGGGGCGAGTTCGAGGAACGCCTGCGCCAGATTATCGAGGAGCTCAAAAACGCCAAAG
This sequence comes from Meiothermus cerbereus DSM 11376, assembly GCF_000620065.1. Lineage (NCBI taxonomy): Bacteria > Thermotogati > Deinococcota > Deinococci > Thermales > Thermaceae > Meiothermus > Meiothermus cerbereus. The sequence continues at coordinate 4,081 of NZ_JHVI01000023.1, forward strand.
TGGTGGCGTTTATTGACGAGCTGCACACCCTGATTGGGGCAGGCGGGGCCGAGGGCACCCTGGACGCCGCCAACATCCTCAAGCCCCCTTTAAGCCGGGGCGAGATTCAGGTCATCGGCGCCACCACCACCGGCGAGTACCACCGCTACATAGAAAAAGACGCCGCCCTCGAGCGCCGCTTCCAGCCGGTGATTGTGCTCGAGCCCAGCCCCGAGGAGACCCTGGAGATCCTGAAGGGCCTGCGCCCCCGCTACGAGGCCCACCACGGGGTGGTCATCCCCGACGAAATCCTGGGTCTGTCGGTCAAGATTGGGATTCGCAGCCTGCCGGGGCGCAACTTCCCCGATAAGGCCATCGACCTAATCGACGAGGCCGCCAGCCGGGTGCGCCTCAACGACTCCCTGGGTCTGCCGGTCGCGGTGGATGAAGACGGCACACCCCTGGTCGCCCGCGAGGACATCGAAAGCGTGGTGGACTCCTGGGGCGGCGTGTACGTAGACGACAAGGACGACAGCAAGCTGTTTGGCCTGGAGGAAGAGCTCAACAAGCGGGTCATCGGCCAGAAAGAAGCCGTCGAGGCCCTGGCTGCAGCCCTCCGGCGCAGCCGGGTGGGGCTGGGTGGGCGCACCCGCGTTGCGGCCAGCTTCCTGTTTGTGGGTTCCTCGGGCGTGGGCAAAACCCACCTGGCCAAGGCCTTAGCCGAGGTGCTCTTCGGCTCGGAGCGGGCGCTCATCCGCTTTGACATGAGCGAGTTCCAGGAGCCCCACTCCATCTCCAAGCTGATTGGGGCCCCGCCGGGCTATGTGGGCTACGAGCAGGGGGGCCGCCTGACCGAGGCGGTACGCCGCCAGCCTTTCAGCGTGGTGCTCCTGGACGAGATCGAGAAAGCCCACCCCGACATCTACAACACCTTCTTGCAGGTGCTCGACGAGGGCCGCCTCACCGATGGCCTGGGCCGCACGGTGGACTTCCGCCGGGTCATCTTGATCATGACCTCCAATACCGGCTTCAACGTGGGGCCAGCTATCGGCTTCACCAGCCGCGAGGTGGACACCGAGAGCCCCCTCAAGGCCATCTTTACACCGGAGTTCCTCGACCGCCTCGACGAGGTGATCCGCTTCCGCAACCTGAGCGAGTCCGAGCTGGTGCAGGTGGCGCAGATTATGCTCGAGGACATCGCCAAAGAGCTCGAGTCCCGCGAAAAAGTGGTTCGCTTCGACCCCTCGGTGGCCTCCTGGCTGGTCGGGCAGGCCCCCAAACAGGGCAGCACCCGCATCCTGCGCAATCTGATCCGCGAGAAAATCGAAGACCCCCTCTCGCTCGAGCTCCTCTCGCGCCCTGGCCGAACCCTCTTCGTCACCCTCAAAGACGGTGAAATCGCCTTCGAGGAAGAAGAGCTGAGCCTGGGCCTGGTATAAGGAAGCCCTAACCCGTACCTCCCCCATAGCGGGGAGGTTTTTTCAGCGCTTTTTGAGCCGCAGGCTTTCCCAGCTACCATCGGCCACCCAGCCCCCATCCACACTGAGGGTATGGCCGTTTACAAAAGCGCTCTGCTGCTCATCGGCCAGAAAAGCAATGGCCTGGGCAATATCATCGGGTCTGGCAAAACGCGCCATAGGAACTCGGTTTTCGATGTCGGCATCGGTATAGGCCCCGCTGCCCATGTCTTTCTCGTCCATCTCGGTTTTGACCCAGCCTGGGCAGACTGCGTTTACCCGCACCCCCCTACCGCCCCATTCCGCCGCCAGGGTACGGGTAAGGCCAATCAAGCCGTGCTTGCTGGCATTGTAGGCGACCCGATCCGCGATACCCAGAAGGCCCGCCACGCTCGCTACGTTCACAATGCTGCCCTTACCCTGCGCCAGCATAACCTTGCCAAACTCGCGGCACAGCAAAAAAGGGCCAAACAGGTTCACATCCATGACCCGCTTCCACTCGGCGCTCGAGGTGGCCTCGGCAGGTTTAATAAGGCTTATCCCGGCGTTGTTCACCAGCACATCCAGCCGCCCAAAGCGCTCCAAGACCCTGGTCACCATCTGGAGCACCTGGGCCTCGTCGGACACGTCGGCCACAGCTTGCAGCACCTCTGTTTGGGCGGGCAGGCTGGCAATGGTTTGCTGGAGGCCGTGCAGATCGTTCAAAACCAGGCTATAGCCGCGCTCGGCCAGCACCTGGGCAGTCCGCTTGCCAATGCCCTGGGCCGCCCCGGTAATCAGAGCAACTTTCGCCATAGGTTGATTATGGCACGAAGCACGAGGCCGGTAATCGCTATCGGTAGCGCACCCGACGCGCTTACCGAATGCGCTCGAGGTCCACAAAGCTGAAGGCAAAAAGGTGGCGTTCGTCGGCGGGGTGGAACTCCCGATGGGTTTCGCGCCACTCGGCCGGGTTCCACTCTGGGAAAAAAGTATCGGCATCGGGGATGGCGGTGTCCACCAGGGTCAGGTGCAGGTGGGTGGCCAGGGGCAAAAACAGGGCGTAGACCTCTCCCCCGCCAATCACCATAATCTCTTCATCCAATAGAAGCGCATCATCGAGAGAGTGGACAACTTCGACGCCTTCCGCCCCGAAGCTGGGGTCTTTAGTCAACACCACATTGCGGCGCTTGGGCAGCGGGCGACCGATGCTCTGGAAGGTTTTGCGGCCCATTAACACCGTCTTGCCCAGCGTGAGGGCCTTGAAATGCTTCAGATCGTCCGGCAGGTGCCAGGGCAGCGCCCCGGCCCGGCCAATAGCCCGGTTCTTGTCCATGGCCACTACCAGAGCAATCTTCTGGGCCATGCTAAACCGCTACCGGGGCGGAAATGCGCGGGTGGGGGTGGTAGCCCACAAGCTCGATGTCGTCGTAGGTGAAGGCGAATAAATCCCGCACGGCAGGGTTGAGCCGCACCGTGGGCAAAGGCCGGGGCTCGCGGGAAAGCTGCAAGCGGGCCTGTTCGAAGTGGTTGTGGTAGAGGTGGGCGTCGCCCAGGGTGTGAATGAACTCGCCCGGCTGCAAGCCCGTAACCTGGGCCACCATCAGGGTCAAGAGGGCGTAGGAGGCGATGTTGAAGGGCACCCCCAGAAAAATGTCGGCGCTGCGCTGGTAAAGCTGGCAGGAAAGCCGCCCCTGGGCCACATAAAACTGAAACAGGATGTGGCAGGGGGCCAGGGCCATCTTGGGCAGGTCGGCCACGTTCCAGGCACTCACCACCAGGCGGCGGGAGTCGGGGTTGCGTTTGATCTCCTCTACCACCCAGGCCAACTGGTCTATGGTCTGGCCGTCTGCGCCTTCCCAGCTTCGCCACTGCTTGCCGTATATGGGCCCCAGCTCGCCTTCTGGGTCGGCCCACTCGTCCCAGATGGTCACCCCGTTCTCGCGCAGATAGCGGATGTTGGTCTCGCCCCGCAAGAACCACAGAAGCTCGTAGACCACGCTTTTCCAGTGCACCTTCTTGGTAGTAACCAGCGGAAAGCCCTGGTCTGGTGCACGAGCGCCAGCGAGTCCTGAAAGGGATCGTCCCAGGTCGAAGCGCATCTGGTAGCCAAAAACCGAGCGGGTTCCCACCCCGGTACGGTCGGATTTGTCTACCCCGTGCTCGAGCACATGGCGCATCAGTTCGTGGTACTGCTTCATGGCGGATAGTGTATCAGGATTTGCCGCCAAGTCGTTTGAGGAGGCGCTGGGCGTACAGGGGGGCATAAAAATACGCCGCCGAGCCAAAGCCGGTGAGGGCAAAGCCGCCGGGAATCTCCTTGAGATAGTCCCTGTCCAGCCGGTAGCGCACCCCCGCCCAGGTGGAAGTAAAGGCAGGCCGGTAGCCCAGCAGCTTTTGCGCCTCGGCGAGCAGCCAGTCAATTTCATGGGACTGGGTCTGGTGGGGCCAATACCGGTCTTGATGGGGCAGGTAGCTGCCCCCCAGGCTGTGCCCGGCCACATACACCCCATACGAGCGGGCCTGCTTGAAGTGTTCCTGGGTCACGAGCACCGAGCCCGCCGTGAAGCGCCCACCCAGCCCCACCAGGTGCGCCCCGCTCGCACCACCAGCGTAGACCAGCACCTTGCTGGCTAGCCTGCGCCCATCCTCGAGCCACAGGGTATTTTCTTCAAGCCGCTTAACCTCGGCAAAAACGATGTTGAGCCCCTCGGCCAGGCGATGCAGCAGGGGGGTGGTCTCGAGCCAGCCCGCCGTTTCCAGGTAAAGCCCCTCCTCCAACCACTGGTGGGGAACCCGGCGGCCCTGTAGCTTTTCCCGCCAGACCGGCCTATCGCTTTCGGGCACAGGCCGCAAAATGCCCTGGCGCAGCGGTACAAAGGACGGATAAAAGTCCCAGATGGCGGCCAGGGCCTCCTCCGCCTCGGGCGCGACCGTTCCACGCTTGCCCCGCACCGGGTTCAACAGAGCATCCGGCACCCGGCTGGCCTCGCCCAGCGTGCGGGCCACCACCAGCACCTCTTTTCCCGATTCGCACAGCATCCGGGCGGTACACAGACCGGCGATGCCGGCCCCGACGATGATAATCTGGGCTCCCCTCACACCCTCAATTTTGACGCATGGAGCACCGCCTAGTCATCCAGGATGCCCTTGCCGTGGAACTTGATGAGCTCTAGAATGTAGTGGAAGCTATTGTCTTACTACTCATGTAAACCATCCACTCGGTTTGTGAACTTTTTTATACAGGTAGACGGTTGTATTGAATACCTTTGCAGTTTAGTCGGTAGCTGGACAGGTTGGCTTCCTCCCCGCCTCACCAGGGAGGTGAGCTGATGCGGAAAGGAGGCATCTGTGCAAACGATCACCTCCAGAGACGGTACCCTGATCGCGTTCTGGCGAGGTGGCAACGGGCCGCCACTCCTGCTGATCCACGGCGCAGCCGCGGATCATACGACTACTTGGAGATTCGTTCTACTAGAGCTCGAGCAGCGCTTCACAGTTTACGCTATGGATCGGCGTGGCCGCGGGGGCAGTGGGGATATACCCCCATATGAGCTTCAGCGTGAAGCCGAAGACATAGCCACAGTCGTTGATTCCATTGCCGAGCCCGTCAATGTAATCGGACACTCCTACGGCGGCCTCTGCGCGATTGAAGCCGCCTTGCTTACAGCAAATCTCCGCCGGCTGGTTCTCTACGAGGGGGTACCTCTCCGCGGAGCGGAGCTTTACACACCTGGCATCGTCGAGCGGCTCGAAGAATTGCTCAAGGCCGGAGACGTGGAGGGTATGTTGGTGGCCATGTATCACGATGTGGTCAAGATGCCGCCCGAGGAAATCGAGCTCTTGCGTTCCCAGCGAGACGCATGGGCTGTACGGCTAGGGAATGCGCCCACCATACCTCGTGAGATTAGGACGGAGCAGGGCTATACCTTCGAGCCCGAACGATTCAGGAGTATGCAGACGCCAACTCTTCTGATGGTAGGCAGCAACAGCCCGCACCGCGAGCTTGAGCACGCTAATGGTATAGCCGACACACTGCCGAACGCACAGGTGGTAATTCTGCCCGGGCAGCAGCATGTCGCCATGCACACGGCACCGGAGGTCTTTGTGAGTCAGGTTGTGCAATTTTTAGAAAAATGATTCGGCGGATTTTCTCAAACTTGCCTGTTGCAGCCCCAAGGCTTTCGAAGTAAGTTTGTTGAGTAGCGGGATTTACTGTGGGGCGGCTTGTTTATCGCGCTCTTCACAGACGTGGCCTCCCCTCCGGGAGGCCACTGTGCTGTGCAGGACACAGCCATCAAGTTGGTAAAGAGCTCAATGATTATGAAGAGTGCTTTAGAAGTCTCACGTGTGTACCGATTTCTTGATTGCAGATTGCTACCAACGCGCCGAACGCTTAAGCCATCAAGAGCGGGATGGTAGCGGGCGTTTGGGCCCCCACCACCTCACCCAAGAGCATGTGCGGGGTGGCCTGCTGCACCCGAACCAGGTACAGGCCGGGACGGGGGGCCTGGGCCGCGGGCACCAGGGTGGGGTGGTTGCCGCGGGTGTGGCCTTCGGCAAAGCTATCGTCTTTGGCTACCCCGCGCACCAGCACCTCTACGGTCTGGCCCACCCAGCGCTGGTTCTGCCGATAGCTCCAGTCCTTTTGCTTCTCAATCAGGCGCTGCAGCCGCTCGACCTTGACCTCGCGGGGCAGATCCTGGAAGTGCTTGTAGCTGGGGGTTCCGGGGCGGGGGGAGTAGATGAACATGTAGGCGCTGTCGTAGCGCACCTCGTCGTAGAGCGAAAGGGTCTCCTGGAAGTCTTCCTCGGTCTCGCCGGGGAAGCCCACGATGATGTCGGTGGAGAGCACCACGTCCGGCATGGCCTCTCGGATGGCCCGGATGCGGTCGAGGTACCATTCCCGCCGGTACTCCCGCCCCATGCGGCGCAGCACCCGGTTGGAACCCGACTGCACCGGCAGGTGGATGTAGCGGCACACCGCGGGGGTTTCGGCCATGGCGGCGATCACGTCGTCGGTGAAGTTGACCGGGTGGCTGGTGGTGAACTTTATGCGGGGAATCCCTACCTGGGCCACCAAGCGCAACAGCTCGGCGAAGCTGGGGAAGCCCGGCTGGTCTTTGCCGTAGGAGTTGACGTTCTGGCCCAGCAGGGTGACCTCGAGCACTCCGCTGGCCTTGAGCTGCTCCACCTCGCGCAGGATCAGGTCGGGGTGGCGGCTCACCTCAGGCCCGCGGGTGGTGGGTACGATGCAGTAGGTGCAGTGGTGGTTGCAGCCCCGGATGATGCTCACAAAGGCCGATAGGGCCCCTTGGGGGGCAGGGGGCAGGTGGTGGGTCAGCTCCTCGCGGAAGCTAAGATCCCAGAAGCGGCTTTTGGCTTCCAGGGCTTTACCGATTTCGGTCAGGGCGCCAGGACCCAGGAGTACGTCCACCTCGAACTTGCGGGCCATCTGCTGGCCCTCCTCGAGCTGGGCCAGGCAGCCCATCATGCCGACCAAGAGGGGGCGCTTCTCTTTTTCTTTACGCAGTTCGCCCAAGAGGGAGCGCACCTTTTCGACAGGCTTGCCCCGCACCGCACAGGTGTTGACCAGCACAAAGTCGGCTTCCCGCCAGGTGTCCACAAACTCCGCGCCCAGCGAGACCAGCTCGCTTCGCACGAGGTGGGTATCGTATTCGTTCATCTGGCAGCCGTAGGTGATGATGTTTGTTTTCATGCAGACCTCTGGGCCGACCGGAGGGATTCCGGGGCTCCGCAAGGTATCAGTGTAGCAAATGACAGGGGCTATGCCGAACGTTCCTGCAAACCTTCCTGAATCAGCCGCATCAGCCGGGGCTCCTCGTGGGGGATGTTCTCCCGCAGGCGCGCGGCGGCCACAATTGGCATCCAAGCGCGAAGCTGGGCCATGTCGAGCCCGGAAAAGTTTTGGTAGTGCTCGAGGTAGGTTTGGTAAAAATACTGACGCTGGTGCATAATCTCTTCGCGTGCAGGCAGGTCATGCGGAAGCTCGCTGTATAGCATCAGCAGGGTGGTTCGAGCGATGTCGGCCATAGGGTTGCCCCGCGTCACATTGGGCCAGTCCACCACAAACACACCCTGCTCCCCCAGCAGTACGTTTTCGGGGTGGAAGTCGCCGTGGCAGAGCACGCTTCCGTCGGGCAACTGCTCCAGGTGTTGCAGCAAAGCCTCCCGCTGAGCCTCTGGCAGCCGACAGGCCTGGATTCGCTGAATAAGGTGCAGCCGCTGGGAAGGCAGGTGTCCGGCAGCCTTGCTGTGCAGCTGGCGGTGCAAGGCCCCCAGCATCTGGGCAGCAAAGCGCAGTCGGTCGGGATTGGCCTGGATGTATTCGGTCAGGGGAACCCCCCGAATCCACTCGAGCACCAGCCCCCACCGCCCCTCGAACTCGAGCACATCCTCCACCCTGGGTGATGGCACTCCCAGAAGCCAGACCTGCTGGGTAAGGCGGGCTTCTAGCTCGGCATCCTCTTGCGAAAACTCCGGCCAGAACAGTTTGAGCACGTAGCCGTCGGCCCAGGCAAACACCTCGGCCTCGCGCCCCTGTCCCAGCCGCATCAGCAACATCAATTCACAGCATACCCATTTGCCCGCGCACCTCCAAACAGCAGAACCAAACAGTGGTCATATTTTGGTAGCTGGCTTTTGAGCCCTGGCCCAATCGCTTGACGTTTGGTATACCAAACTTTATACTTTGGGCGATGCCGACTCGGGTAAAGCAGCCCCTACTAAGCCCCGCTTCAGGGGTCTAGTTGCTGTACCGCACGACCCCAGGGCTAAAGCCGCTGGGGTTTTTTGAGGCGCACAAAAAAGGAGAGAGCTTCCATGGGCAAAAGTTTGTACGAGAAAGTTTGGGAGAGCCACGCCATTCGCACCCTGCCCAACGGGCAGACCCAGCTTTTCATTGACACCCACCTGATCCACGAGGTCACCAGCCCCCAGGCCTTCGGTATGCTGCGCGACCTGGGCCTCAAGGTGCGCTTCCCCGAGCGCACCTTTGCCACCGTAGACCACATCGTGCCCACCCACTCCCTGCTCGAGCCCTTCGAAGACCCACAAGCCGACGAGATGATCCGCCAGCTTCGCAAAAACGTGCAGGAGTTTGGCATCACCTTCTTCGACGTGAACTCGGGGCTGCAAGGCATCGTGCACGTAATTGGCCCCGAAAACGGCATCACCCAGCCCGGCATGACCATTGCCTGCGGCGACTCCCACACCTCAACCCACGGGGCTTTTGGAGCGATTGCCTTCGGCATTGGCACCACCCAGGTGCGCGATGTGCTGGCCACCCAGACCATGGCCGTCAGCAAGCTCAAGGTGCGGCGCATCAACGTAGAGGGCCAGCTTCGCCCAGGGGTCTACGCCAAGGACGTGATTCTGCACATTATCAAAGTGCTGGGCGTAAACGGGGGCATCGGCTATGCCTACGAGTATGGCGGCAGCGTATTCGATAACTTCAGCATGGAAGAGCGCATGACGGTCTGCAACATGAGCATCGAGGGCGGGGCCCGCATCGGCTATGTGAATCCCGACCAGACCACCTTCGACTACCTCAAAGGCCGCCTCTATGCCCCTAAGGGTGCGGCCTGGGACGAAGCGGTACAGCGCTGGAAGGCCCTGGCCTCCGACCCCGACGCCCACTACGACGACGTGGTCAACATCCGGGCCGAGGACATCGCCCCCACCGTAACCTGGGGCATCAACCCCGGCCAGGGCTGCGCCATCACCGAGCGGGTGCCCGACCCAGCCCTCTACCCCGAGACCGAGCGGGCCGCGCTGGAAGAGGCCCTCAAGCACATGAAACTGAAGCCGGGCCAGCCCATCAAGGGGGTCAAGGTGGACGTGGCCTTTTTGGGAAGCTGCACCAACGGGCGCATCTCTGACTTCCGCGAGGCCGCCAAATACCTCAAGGGCCGCAAGGTGGCCCCAGGGGTACGGGCCATTGCGGTGCCGGGTTCGCAGCAAGTGGCTAAGCAGTGCGAGGAGGAGGGCATCGCCGAAATCTTCCGCCAGGCCGGGTTTGAGTGGCGCGGCGCGGGCTGTTCGATGTGCCTGGCCATGAACCCCGACAAGCTGGTGGGGGACGAGCTGTGCGCCAGCAGCTCCAACCGCAACTTTAAAGGGCGTCAGGGCAGCGCCACCGGGCGCACCGTGTTGATGTCGCCGGTGATGGTGGTGGCGGCAGCGGTGACGGGCCGCATCAGCGATGCCCGGGAGGTGTTTGGCGAAGCCCTGGTGGGCACTTAGCGCCAGGGTGTTTGTTCGGTGCTAGGCTATTTATATGGTCTCAGATCTCAGTACCAAGAAGTGGAGTTTGCAGGAGTACCATCGCCTGGGCGAGGTCGGTCTGCTACAAGATGGGCGGTTTGAACTGATCAATGGAGAGATTGTCGAGATGAGTCCGGTGGGCATTCGCCACAAGGATTGTGTGAGCCGGCTGGTTCGGGTGTTGGGCAAACGCCTGGCAGAGACAGCCCAGCTCGAGAGCCAGCAGCCGCTGGTGGTGGGTGGTGATGAGCTGATGCCCGATGTTTTTTTGTTGCGACCGAGGCCGGATTATTACGAAGGCCAGCATTTCAGTGCAGAGGATGTGCTACTGCTCATCGAGGTGGCCGAGTCTTCGCTCAAAACCGATCAGGAGGTCAAGGTGCCTAAATACGCCCGGCAGGGTGTGCCCGAGGTCTGGGTAGCGGATCTAGGCGGCGAGCGGGTCTGGGTGTACCGCCATCCTGCTGGGGGTGCCTATACGCATATCCAGGCTTACGGGCGCGGCGAGCGCATCCAGCTTGAAAGCCTGGGTGGTGTAGAAATCGGGGTGGACGAGGTTCTGGGAAAACCCCTGTCGGCGTGAGGTTTGGTTGTGGGAACGATGCAGTTGGTACGAGGGGTGGCACTGGTGGCAGCCTCGGTGCTGCTGTCCATCGCTACGCTGGGGCTCTGGCTCGGCAACCTGCAAACCAACCCCCTCTTAAGTTGGATGGTTTTTGTGCTGGGGTTTGCCCTGTGCGCTGCGGCGGCCATCATCGGGGTCTGGAACATCCTGGGCTTTTTCAGAGATAAGGAGGGCAAGTAAATGGCTTTAGAACCAATCAAGCAGGTGCAGGGAAGGGCCGTACATATCCCCGGCAACGACATCGACACCGACCGCATCACGCCGGCACGGTACTTGAAGGTAGTCACTTTTGACGGGCTGGGCGAGGCGCTCTTTTACGACGAGCGCTTCAACCCCGACGGTTCAGAAAAACCCCACCCCTTGAATGACCCCCGCTTCAAAGGGGCCACCATCATGCTGGTGGGGGCCAACTTTGGCTGTGGCAGCAGCCGCGAGCACTCGCCCCAGGCCATCTATCGCGCTGGTTTCCGTGCTCTGGTGGGCGAGAGTTTTGCCGAGATTTTCTTTGGCAACGCTACGGCCCTTTCGATGCCTTGTGTCACTGCCCCAAAGGCTGATATCGAGCGGCTGGCGCAGGCCATCGAACAAGACCCCAGCCTCGAGGTCACCGTGGATGTAGAAAACCTCGAGGTGCGCTACGCCAACGTCTCTTTCAAGGTCAGTTTGCCCGCTACCGCACAAAAAGCCCTGGTAGAAGGCCGCTGGGATCCCATCGCCGACCTGCTGGAAGCGGGGGAGCTGATCGAACAAGCCGCGGCCCGGCTACCCAAAGCCACCCGTCAATAGTTTCCCTCTCCCAAGAGGAGAAGGGGCTAATAAGGAGAACCATGCCCAAAATTGCACTACTTCCCGGTGACGGCATCGGCCCCGAAGTAACCTATGCCGCCGTAGATGTTTTGAAGGCTGCCGACCAGGTCTACGGCTTGAACCTCGAGTTCGAGGCTTTTCCCTTTGGTGGCAACGCCATTGACGCCTATGGGGAGCCCTTTCCCGAGGTGACCCAGAAAGGCTGCCTGGCTGCCGACGCCATCCTGCTGGGGGCCATCGGCGGGCCTAAGTGGGACAACGTAGCCCGCCACCTGCGGGCCGAAACCGGCTTGCTGGCCTTGCGCAAAGCCCACGGCCTGTACGCCAACCTGCGTCCAGCTAAGGTGCTGCCCGGCCTCGAGCACCTCTCCCCCCTCAAGCCCGAGATCGCCCGAGGGGTGGATGTGCTGGTCATCCGCGAGCTGACCGGTGGGATTTACTTCGGCGAGCCGCGCGGCATGAGCGAGGCCGAGGGCTGGAACACCGAGCGCTACAGCAAACCTGAAGTGGAGCGCATCGCTAAAGTGGCCTTCGAAGCCGCCCGCAAACGGCGGGGCCAGGTGTGCAGCGTGGACAAGGCCAACGTGCTCGAGGTGGGCGAGTTCTGGCGCAAGACCGTGGACGAGGTGCACCAGCACTACCCCGACGTGGCCCTCGAGCACCAGTACGTGGACGCCATGGCCATGCACCTGGTCACCCGGCCCAGCCGCTTCGATGTGGTGGTAACGGGCAACATCTTTGGTGACATCCTCTCCGACCTGGCCAGCGTACTGCCCGGCTCGCTGGGCCTCCTGCCCTCGGCCAGCCTGGGCGAAAAAACCCCCCTGTTCGAACCCGTCCACGGCTCCGCCCCCGATATTGCTGGCAAGGGCATCGCCAACCCCACGGCGGCCATCCTTTCGGCGGCCATGTTGCTGACCCATGTGCTGGGCCGCCCCGAGGTGGCCCGGCAGGTCGAGGAAGCCGTTACGCTAGCCCTCTCCACCAACCCCACGCCCGACTTAGGCGGTACGGCCAGCACACAGACCTTCACCCAGCAGGTCGTCGAGGCGCTGCAAAAGGTAGCAGCCTGAAACCAGGCCCGGCGGGCGCTTAGCAACCACTACCTCTTTCCGCAATTGACCCTGGCGATTTGGGAGAATAAAGCGTATACAAGGAGTATGAAGCTAAAAGGACAGACCTTCATCATTACGGGAGCCAGCCGGGGCATTGGTGAAGCCTTGGCCCTCGAGCTGGCCAGAGCCGGGGCCAACCTGGTCATCGGGGCCCGCAACCCGAAGGCCCTCGAGTTCGTGCGGGACGAGGTACGCGGCCTGGGTGTGCGCTGCGAGTCGGTGGCGGGAAGCGCTGCCGATAGCGCCGTGGCCGAGGCGTTGGTACAGGAGGCCTTGCGACTGGGCAACTTTGTGGGCTTTATCCACAACGCCGGCGTTTTGAATGCGGGCCCACTGGCCTACGAGCTTATCGAGGTCCAGTACGACGAAGTCATGGAGTCCAACGTCAAGGGCGGCTACCAGCTGGCCCGCTTTGCCTACCCCCACCTGATAAAGCAGCCGGGCAGCGTCGCGGTCTTCCTGGGTTCCGGTGTGGCCGAGCACAACATACCCGGCATGGGCATCTATGCCATCGCCAAAGCTGCCGAGGAACACCTGGCCCGGCAACTGGCAATAGAAGCCCCCGAGGTTACCTGCTTCACCTACCGGCCCGGCATTGTAGAAACCGAGATGCAGCGGCAGCTTCGCGAGGCTCAGGGAAGCGCCAGCGAGACCCTGCGGCCCCTGTTCCGCGGATACCAGAGCCAGGGACGCATCCTCACCCCCGAGCAGTCGGCTAAGGCCCTGGTGCGCCTCCTCGAGGGCGACCCACGCAAATTTCACGGTAAGATAGCCACGGTTGCGGACAGCGCATAACAGACAAGCTTTTTCTCCATCGGTGATTGGCGAGGTTTTCCCATGCGTTCGGACATCATCAAAAAAGGCCCTCAACAAGCCCCCGCCCGGGCCATGCTGCGCGCGGTGGGCATCGGCGACGAAGAGTTCAAGATTCCCTGGGTGGGCATCGTAAACACCTGGACCGAAGGGATGCCCTGCAACTTCCACCTGCGCGACCTGGCCGCCGACCTTAAGATTGGGGCCAAAGAGGCCGGCTTCCAGACCTTCGAGTTTGGCGCCCCGGCCATCTCCGACGGCATCAGCATGGGTACGGTGGGCATGCGGGCCTCGCTGGTGAGCCGCGAGGTGATCGCCGATTCGATTGAACTCATCGCCCAGGGCTACCTCTACGACGGCATGATAGCGCTGGTGGCCTGCGACAAAACCAACCCCGGGGCCATGATGGGGGTCATCCGGGCCGACGTGCCCAGCCTGGTGCTGTATGGCGGCTCCATCGCGCCGGGCATCCTGCACGGCAAAAAGCAGACCGTGGTCTCGGTCTTCGAGGCGGTGGGACAGTATGCTGCCGGCCAGATCAGTGAAGAAGAGCTGGCCGAGGTCGAGCGCACCGCCATCCCCGGCCCCGGCGCCTGCGGTGGGCAATACACCGCCAATACCATGGCCATGGTTCTGGAGGTGATGGGCTTCTCCCCCATCGGCTACAACGCCATACCGGCCATCGTGCCCGAGAAGAAGGAAGCCGGGCGGCGGGCCATGCACATCCTGGCCGAGGCCATCCAAGCAGGCCGCACCCCCAAAAGCTTCCTAACCAAAAAGAGCTTTACCAACGCCATCGCGGCGGTAGCGGCCACCGGCGGCTCCACCAATGCGGTGCTGCACCTGCTGGCCGTGGCCAGAGAGGCCGGGATTAAGCTCACCCTGGAGGAGTTCGACAAAATCTCGCGCAAAACACCAGTAATTGCCGACATGCGCCCCTGGGGCCAGTACACCGCCTGGGAGCTGTGGGAAGCCGGGGGCATTCCGCTGGTGATCCGCCGCTTGATCGAGGGCGGGCTGATTGACGGCGACCAGATGACCATTACCGGCAAAACCCTCTGGCAGGAAACCAAAAACGCCAGAGAAACCAAAGGCCAGAAGGTGGTGGTCAAGGCCGAAAAAGCCTTCAAACCGGAGGGGGGTCTGCGGGTGCTAAAGGGCTCGCTGGCCCCAGACGGCGCGGTGCTCAAGCTGGCCGGAACCGAGACCAAAGTACACCGGGGGCCGGCCCGGGTCTTCGATGGCGAACAAAGCGCCATGAAGGCCGTGCTCAAGAAGCAGATCAAACCCGGCGACGTGGTGGTGATCCGCTACGAAGGCCCCAAAGGCGCACCCGGCATGCCCGAGATGCTCTCGGTCACCTCGGCCCTGGTGGGCGAAGGGCTGGGGCCTTATGTGGCCCTGGTCACCGACGAGCGCTTTAGCGGCGGCACCAAGGGCCTGATGATCGGGCACGTGGCCCCCGAGGCCCAGGTGGGCGGCCCTATTGCGCTGGTCAAGGAAGGCGACATCATCTCGATTGACTGCGACCGGGGCATCCTGAACCTGGAAGTCCCGGAAAAAGAACTCGCCAAACGGGCCAAAGCCTGGAAACCCCCCAAGCCCCACTACAAGAGCGGCCTGTTTGCCCGCTACGCCGAGCTGGTGAGCAGTGCGCGGGAGGGGGCGGTGCTCTTAAAGCCGTAGTGAGATGGGCGATAACAAAAAGACCCGCATCAAACTCGAGGGCTGGCTCGAGCATATTGCCATCCATGAGCGCAAAATCGCTGAAGAGCTGGCCAAGCCAGAGCCCAACATGGGGCTTGTAGTACACTTAGGAGTCGGAGATAAGAGCCGCCATGAAAATGGTTGTTCGATTGCAGAAGCGCCTTCCAGGAGGCAAGAAATGACCATTGTCCACAGCCTCGAGCAAATCAGGGCCAGCAATATAACCTTGCTCGAAGAACTCGGCGAGCATTCTGAGGCGTATTTGCAGATTTTGCGGGAGTGGAAGGCAAATCCTACGGTCGAACTCCGCGCCAAGCTCGAGGTGGCAGCTTCCATTCTCAAGAGCCATGCTGAAATTCTCGAGTCGAGCCTCGAGCTCGAGGATGAGCTAAGCGATGAAGAGTAGGCTCGAGGTTTTTACCGCCTAATGTAGAAGCCACCAGCGCTGCGCGATAAATCCGCGCAGCGCCCGTGTGCACTGCCCAGTTGGGTTTCCAGTTTTTATTGTGGCTAAAAGCATTTGTTTGCAGCACTCTCTTGCAGTACTGCTCTCGGTTTTGAATTACTTGGTCGTCTGTCCTCATTGGCCTTGAGCCCTTCTAAAGCCCCCAACGCCTCTGTCCGGCTTTCCGCACGGTACACCCGCTCGAGGCCATCGGCAAAGCGTCCGTCAACCCAGTCCACCGAGCCATGCAAGCGAACCCGCGCATGCAGGTACACCACCATTCAACCGTGGCTCACCGTGACCACCACACTCCCCCGCTTGCGGCCGGTCTCCACGTAGCGGTGGGCCTCGGTGATCTGCTCGAGGGCATAGCGACGGTCTATCACCGGCTGAAGGCGGCCTTCTTGGGCGAGCCTTGCCAGCGTCTGCACGTATTCGGCTCGTTCGCTGGTTGGCCCGGCGATCACCTTCTTGCCGCTGGTTGCCGATTCCCAGGGGGCCGAAAGCATCTGCCACAACGTAGCCAGCACCAGTAGCAGTCGTCCGCCCTTACGCAGCGAGTTCTTGCTACGGGCGAAGGGGGCTGTGCCCACGGTGTCCACGATCACGTCGTAGGTTTGGCCGCTGGCGCTAAAGTCTTCTTTGGTGTAGTCAATCACCTGCACCGCACCCAACAACCGCACCAACTCGGCGTTCGCCCCGCTGCACACGGCGGTTACTTCGGCCCCGAAGTGTCGGGCAAGTTGCACGGCGGCCACCCCCACCGCCCCCGAGGCCCCGTTGACCAGCACCTTGTCCCCGGCCTTCAGCCTGGCTCGTTGGTAGAAGTCCATCATGGTGGCGCCACCGAAAGGGAGAGCGACGGCATCCTCATAGCTCAGGCTGGGCGGAATCAGGGCCAGCGCCCCGCTCTCCGGCAAGCACTTGTACTGGGCATGGGCACCCATTCCGAGGCCGTCGATCCCGAACACCCGGTCACCGACCTTGAATCGTGTGACGTTTTTGCCGACCGCCTCGACCTCGCCGGCGAACTCGCTCCCCAGTACGGTCTGCCTCGGACGCACCACCCCCATAGCGAGGCGGATCATCAGCCCGAAGCCAGCGGGCACCTTGAGGCTGCGTACCCGGCAGTCGCCAGAAGTGACGGTGGTGGCATGAATCTTGACCCTTACTTCTTGATCCTTGGGGGTCGGCTTGGAGAGTTCTGTAAGTTTCAGAACTTCGGGCGGGCCGTATATCTCACGCACGACGGCCTTCATGGTGCTTGGTTGTGCCGAGCGCTCAGCGTTGAAGGTGTTCTGTTGGGCGGCTGTATTCATCTTTGGGCTCCCTACCTTACGTTGTAAGGCGATGGAACAAGGGTAGCCTTACATTGTAAGATTGTCAATAGAGGAGCTGCCCAATGTCCAAAAAAAGCCCCAAAGTGCAAAGCGCTAAGCCCCCGCCCAAGGCCAGGTTGAGCCGTGAGGCGGTGCTGCAGAAAGCCCTCGAGGTCGCCGACCGGGAGGGTATCGAGGCCCTTACCATGCGCCGCCTGGCCCGGGAGCTGGGCGTGGAAGCGATGTCGCTTTATTACCATTTCGCCAGCAAAGATAAGCTCTTGGATGCGATGATTGACCTGGTATTCGCCGAGATCGAGCTGCCCCCCCAGGGCGGTTGGAAAAGCCGGATGCGGGCTCGAGCCGCCTCTGCCAGGGCTGTCCTGCTGCGCCACCGCTGGGCGCTGGGGCTGATGGAGTCGCGCACCTCCCCCGGCCCCGCCACCCTGCACCACCACAACGCAGTGATCGAGTGCTTGCGCACCAATAGCTTTTCGGTCGCAGCAGCCGCCCACGCCTATTCGTTGTTGGATAGCTACGTGTATGGTTTTGTCTTGCAGCAGCTTAATCTGCCCTTCAACCGCTTCGAGGAAGCCGATCCCGCCACGGACAGCATCATGGCAGAGATGGCGGCGGGCAATTACCCCTACCTGGTCGAGATGGCCACCGAGCATGTCCTGAGGCCGGGCTACGACTACGGCGAAGAGTTTGAAATCGGCCTCGAGATTGTGCTGGATGGGCTCGAGCGCCTGCGCAGCGAAGCGTGAGCCATTGGCCGGGTCGTGGAGTCGGCTCGACGCAACCAGCAAAAGCCCTTAGGCTAGAGCGATGGACTGGCTCGACAACGTCCGCATTGTGCTGGTAGGCAGTCAGGAACCTATGAACGTGGGGGCGGCGGCCCGTGCGATGCAAAACTTTGGCGTATCGGATCTGTGGCTGGTAGCTCCAGAGCCACGGGTGCGGGAGGATCTGGCCCAACACCCCGGGGGTTCGATGGCCTACCGCCTGGCGGTGCACGCCGAAGAGGTGCTGGACAATATGAAGATTGTGGATAGCCTGCCCGAAGCGGTGGCCGATACCTGGTTGGTGGTGGGCACCACCGTGCGCGAACGAGAGATTTACACCGGCCCGGTGGTGGGGCCCAAACCGATGGCCGAGCGGATCGCCCAGGTGGCACCGCAGGGCAGGGTGGCGGTGGTGTTTGGGCGCGAGACCTCGGGCCTGACCACCGCCGAGATAGACCTTTCCCAGCTCATCGTGCGTATTCCCACCTCCTCCAAGCAGCCCAGTCTGAACCTGGCACAGGCCGTTTTGTTACTTTGCTACGAAATTTTCGGTGCTGCATCGGCCCCGCCTGCACCCAGCCAGACCGAACTAGCCAGCCAGGAAGCCCTGCAACAGCTCTTCGACGACCTACGGGAGTACATTTTGCGTATCGGATTTACCGACGAGAAGCGGCTGCCCTACGCAGTCAGACGGTTTCGACGGCTGCTGTACAAGGCCAACCTAACTCCTGGAGAGGTTCAGCTTCTACGTGGATTTTTGCACCAAAGCCGCTGGTACGCCCAGCACGGCAGGCGCAAAACCGACCTGGAAACGAATGCCACAAGTGACCCGTAGCTCCCCAGATGGCATCGGGGAACCCCGGTGTGGGGCCTGGGCATAGACCCTATAATTCTTGGGCATGGAACCCATCCCTAGCTTATATCGCCTCATCAAGCTGTACCGGCTCATCTTGCCGCTGGCGATTGCGCTGGTGGTGGTGCTTTTTGAGCTTTCCCTCGAGCCCTACCAGGGCCAGCCGGTAGCTTTCTGGCTGCGGATGGGCTTTTATGGCCTGGTGGGGCCGCTGGTTACCTGGATGACCCTGGAATGGATTGCTCAACAGGTGCAAGAACGTGAGCGGGCCCAGCGCGCTCTGGAGGTAGCCAACCAGCGGCTAAAGGCCATTGGCAACATCCTCAAGCGGGCCTCGGCTGCCGACAACCTCGAGCAGGCCCTGGCCTCGGTAGTGCAGGAGGTGGCCCAGGCCCTGGGCATGGAGGCCTCGCTGACCCTCGAGGGGGTGCGGGCCACCTCGCCCGGCTTCAAGGCGGGGTCGGGGCCTTTGTACGAGGTGCCGCTACCGGGCCTGGAAGGAAGGCTCGAGGTGGTTCTGCCCCGGCCCCTTTCGAGCGAGGAGCAGAATTTTCTGGAAGTGCTGGTGGCCGAAGTGGCCGGGGCGCTGGACTCAGTGCGCGCCCGCAGCCGCGATCTGCTCACCCTCTACGAGGTAGACCAGGCCCTCAGGGCCGAGGCCAATCTGGGCCGACTGCTGGAGCGCCTGATGGATCGCATCCTGGCCTGGGCCGGGGCCAGCGGGGGCGGGGTCTTGTTGCTGGACGAAGAGAACTTTTTGCAGCCGCAGGTGCTGCGCAACCTCGAGCTGCCCCTTTACGCCTTCATACCCGAAGAGCGCTGGAAAGAAGCCCTGGAAACACCGGTTTTTGTACGGGAAAACCTGCTGGCAGTGCCCCTGCGCGAGCAGTCGGCCATCGGACTGCTGTTGGTACAGGGCGAGGCCGAAAACCTGCGCCAGCGGCTGCCCTTTCTGCGCTTTCTGGCCGCCCAGGTCACCCTGGCCGTACGGAACGCCCAGGCCTACCTGCGGGCCGAGGAGCTGGCCCTCACCGAGGAACGCAACCGCATAGCCCGCGAGATCCACGACGGCATCGCCCAGGCCCTGGCGTTTATGGCCCTCAAGCTCGACCTTTCCGAGCGACTCCTGGCAACCGACCCAGAACGGGCCAAAGAAGAGCTGCAGCAGGTCAAAGAAACCCTGCGAAGCCAGATTCGTGAGGTTCGGCGCAGCATTTTTGCCCTAAGGCCCATCGACTTAGAGCGCTACGGATTTCTGGAGTCGGTACGGCGCTACGCTAGCGCTTTCGCCGAGCAAGCTGGCTTCCGGGTGCGCCTGAGTCTGCCGGAAAAAATCGAGCTATCCCAGGCTTCCGAGCTGGTTTTTTTCAGGGTGTTACAGGAAGCCCTGGCCAACGCCGCCAAGCACGGCAGGCCGGGGCTGGTGCAGGTCAGGCTCACACCGCTGGGCGAACGGGGCGGTGTGCTGGAGATCAGCGATAACGGAAAGGGCTTCCAGGCCGACGCCAGGGCTGGTGGAATGGGCGGGTTTGGCCTGACCCAGATGCGCGAGCGGGTGGAAGCGCGGGGCGGGCGCTTCGAGGTCGAGTCGGCGGAGAATAAAGGCACCACAGTACGGGCCGAGCTGCCTTTTTGATGGTGGCCCGCAGCAACAGTCGATGGCGCCGCCAAAAGCATCCGTAGGGGCGCACCATACGCCCCTACGACAACGCTGGCCTTTTGTACCTGGAGCGCTACTGCACCTTCAGGCTGATGGTGGTGAGCGGTGGCTCGCCCTCGGGCCGACCCGTCTCGCGCACCTCGTAGGTGACTTCGCCGGGGCCGGGGTCAGAGAGGTAGCTCCAGCCGCAGGCCGCGCTCAGGGCGATCTCTTTGCGGCCAACAATCCGCTCGCCTCGCTTTATCACAATGGTGTAGCTGCTGGCCGAACCCACCCCACCAAAGCGAAAGGGCCTCGAGACCGTTCCGCCAGCCTGCAGGTTTGATAAGGCAAAGCTTTGGTTGCAAACAGCCCCGGCCTGGGCCTCGGATACCTGCAAGGAGATGCGGGCGCCAGAAGCGGCCCCTTCGGCCCGCACCTCGTACACCCGCGCCCCACTGGCAGGGGGCGGCACATTCAGGCTCCACTGGCCGTTGGCATCGGCAGTGGCCCGGCCCAAGCTGGCCCCATCCTCAAAGATTTCGACCACCTGGCCGGGCCTGGCGGTGCCCTGCAGGGTAAAGCCTGTAGCAGCCACGGTAGCTCCGTCCAGCGGCGAGGCAAAAACGGGCTCCGCCGGTAGCGAAACCGTAACGCTGGTGCTGGCTTTGCTCATGGCTCCAGGCCGACGGGCCTCGTAGGTGTGCACCCCAGCGGTTAGAGCCGAGGCCGGGAGCGGGAAGCTCCAGCGCCCATCGGGGCCTACCGTGACAGTGCCGAGGGGGTTGCCGTTGTCGAAGAGCTCGAGGGTCTCTCCAGGTTTACCAGCGCCCTCCAGGTTGTAGCTTCCGGCCACCAGGGTCGCGCCAGCCGTAGGTGCCGCGATGGTAACAGCCGCTACCGCAGGAGCCAAACCTGTGCTAAAGGCCCGCAGGCCCAGTCCAGGCAAAACCGATAGCAGGCCAAGTAAGGCCATCGCCCCCACCAGCATCCCCAGCGCAGGCAGGCCTGTCCGCGCCGCCGGGGCCATCAGAGCCTGGCTGATGCCCAATGGGGCCGCCGCCACCGGAATGCCCGGCGCTTCGGAGCTGCCAAACTGAGCCAGGGCGGCTTCGGCCTCGCGGTCTTCAGCTTCTTGCACCGGCGTAGGCTTGCTAAAAATCAGGAAGAAGGTCTTGAGGTAGTAGTACGCCCCAATGGCCGAGGTGACGAGGGCCAGCACCACCAGTCCGTAGAACCCGGCCCTGGCCGCTTCCTGAAAAACCAGGTACTTGGCCCAGAACCCAGCCAACGGGGGCAGCCCCAGCACCGAGAGGATGCCAAGGCCCATCGCCCCACCCAGCAGCGGCTTGCGATACCAGAGTCCCCGCAAGCGTTCCAGCGGCACGTCCTGGTTGGAAAGCATCGAGAGCACCGCAAAAATGAGGCCCGTGGCCAGCCCGTAGGTCAGCAGGTAGAAGGGAATGGTAGCCTGTCCGGTCGGGCCAAAGAGCCCCAACCCGATGTAACCGGCGTTGGCGATGGAAGAATAGGCGAAAAGCCGCTTAGCTTCGGTCTGTGACAGGGCCCCCAGGTTCCCAAAGAGGGTGGAGAGGGCAATCAGCGCGGCCATCCCGATGCCCCAGACCTCGAGACCTTCGGGGGTGAAGATCCGCAGCATTGCCGCGAACGCTGCAGCCTTGACCGCTGTCGCCATGAAGAGCGTGACCACGGTAGGGCTCCCCTGGTACACATCGGGCGACCACCACTGGAAGGGCACCATGGCGACCTTGAAGGCAAAAGCTGCCATAATCAAGAACAGTCCTGCCAGATACAGCGGCCCAGAGCCCGTTGCCCCTGCCATAAAGCTGCCGGTAGCGCCAAAGTAGAGCGCAATCCCATAAAGAAATATGGCCGCACCCAACGCCCCCAGCAAGAAATATTTCAGGCCCGCCTCAAAGCCTTTCTCATCGCGCTGCCAGGTCGCCAGAACGTACAGGGGCAGCGAAAACACCTCCAGGGCGATCACCAAGACCACCAGGTTGGGACTGCTGGCCATGATGTGCATCCCGGCTACGGCGTAGAGCACCAGCAGCGGAAACTCAAACTTTTTGGCAGGCCCTAGCAGCAAGATCCACAAGCCCCCCAGAATAGCCACCAGGGTCAGGCCCCGCGCCAGGGTGTCCAAACGGTACAGCCCGCCAAAGGCTTCCAGGGTCTCTCCCCATCCCACCGCACAGAACAGGCCGGCCAGCCCCAGGCCCGCCACCGTGATCCAACGGTTGGCCTCCCTCGAGATCACAAAGGCCAGCAACGAGAGCACTGTGGCGAAGCCAGCCAGGATGTATAGGGTTAGCATGCGCCACCTCCTTGCATACGGTCAAAGCTCAGGCCTCGAGGGTAACCGTTCTTGGTGCCCCTCGGCTTTCGGCTTTCGGTTCTCGACCAACCCGCTCGATAGGCAACACAGCTGCACCTCATGACGCACCCCCGAACAACGCAGCAAAAGCCTTGCCCAAGGGCTCCAAATACACCGTGAAGAGTTTTGGATACAGTCCCATCAAAAGCAGCACCCCTACCGCTACGACAGCAAAGCCCCACTCACGGGTGTCCATATCGGGCACAGCCTGGGCCTGGGGGGTTTCCTGGAAAAGCTTCTGGTACGCCGTGAGGGCATAAGCCGCCGCTGCAATAACCGCCAGGAAGGCCAAAAAGGTAAGCCAGGGCGAAACCTGGTAAGCCCCCAGCAAAACCATCAGCTCACCGGGGAAGCCCGATAACCCCGGTAGCCCAATCATGGCCATCAGCAAGAACATCCCCAGCACATACAGCGCGGGGGTGTGCTTAGCCAGCCCGCGCACCGGCAGGACTTCCAGGCTGCCGGTTCGTTTATATACCAGACCCACAAACAAGAACATGGCCGAGCCATACACCATCGAAGCCCCCAGCAGGTAAAGGGCACCCACCGTACCTTCCATATTCCCGCTGAACAGCCCTAGGGCCGCTACGCCCATGTGCGAGACGCCCGCATAGGCCAGCAGGGTTTTCCAGTCGGGCGCACTGAAAGCCAACCAGGCCGCATAGAGCGCACCAAAAGCGGCCAGAAAAAGCAGCAGCCCCTGCCACTCCCGGAAGCCTTCCGGCATCAGCGGAATGGCCCACTTGAAGAGGGCGAACACCCCCACCTTGTACAGGGTGCCCATCGCGTCGGCCAGGCCCGAGGGGTGGTTTTGCTGGTGGAAGCTAGGCAGCCAGGCATGCAGCGGGAAAAGCGGGGTTTTGACCGCCAGCGCTATCAAAAAGCCCAGAAAAGCCAGCACTGCGGTTTGTCCGCTAAGAGGATGGGCCACCAGGTCGGAGTAGAGGAAGCTACCAGCCCCTCCCAAAAAGCGCACCGCAAAGATGGAGGCCAGCATGGGCAGCGAACCCATCAGGGTAAACAGCGCAAAGGTATAGATGGCCCGCAGCCGGTCGGGCCCCCCGTAAAACCACAGCATCAGGAGGGCGGGAATCAGGGTGGCCTCGAAGAAGGCGTAGAACAAAACCAGGTCTTGGGCCGCAAAGATGCCCAGCAAACCGGTTTGCATCATCAGGGCCAGGGCCAGAAAGCGCACCGGCACATCGGCCACCCAGACCCCCAGCAAAACCACCAGGCTTACCGCAAGCCAGAGTAACAAGCCTGCCCCGTCCAGCCCTACTGCGTAGTAAACCCCAGCCTCCGGCAGGAATGGGATCTGGCTGGCATAGGCCGCAGCCTCTCCCGCATAGCCCACAAACAGCACCACCGCAATAAGCAGGCTCACCGCCGCCGAGAGGGTGGCAAAGGCGCGCCCCAGGCCCGGCACCATAAACAGCAGCAAACCCGCCAGGAGGGGCAACCACAGTCCTACATGAATCATCGCAACACCCCCCAGCCCACCAACAGTACCAGGGCGATTATCATCCCGGCCATATAGAAGCGCAAAGCACCTGTCTGGAGTTTGGTTAGCACGCTTCCCAGCCCTCCAACCAGACCTCCAAGACTCATAAAGCCTGTCAGCAGACCTTTATCCCCGCCAAAAAGTAGCTCGGCCAGCCCTTTGGCCGGATTCACCAGCAGGGTGTTATACAGTGCATCCGCGTAGAAGCCCTGCAAAGCCGCCGCCTGGAAGCGCTCGTACCAGGCCGGCATCTTCTGCTGGAAGAAGCGGAAGCCCCACCACAAAGCGGCAATGGCCACCACCGCCGAGGTAACGATGAGCGCCCATTCGGTAAGCACGGGCAGCTTCTCGTGGGGAAAGTCTCCGATGGCCTTGGTGAGGAACGGCTCGATAAAGTTTTTGTAGTCAATCACATAAGGCAGCCCGATAAAACCCACGCCAATAGCCCCGCCCATCAGTATGTGGTTGGGCCAGAGCATCACCGCGGGGCTCTCGTGGGGGTGCTCCTTGCCCCGGTAATCGCCCCAGAAGACCAGCACATACCAGCGGATCGAGTAGAGCGCCGCCAGTACCGAAGCCAAGAGCATCAGGGCCCACAGCCAGGGGCCATACTCAAAGGAGTAGGCCAGAATTGCGTCCTTGGACCAGAAGCCCGCTAAGGGCACCAGGCCGCCCGAGGCAAAAGTAGCCACCAGGCCGTGCAGGTGCGTAGCCGGCAGGTACTTACGCATTCCTCCCATTTTTCGTACGTCCTGCTCGCCGCCTAGGGCGTGAATCACCGAACCGGAGGTCATGAACATCAGGGCTTTGAAGAAGGCGTGGGTCACGATGTGGAAGATGGCCACCCAGTAGGCCCCCACCCCCACCGCCACAAACATGAAGCCAAGCTGCGAGAGGGTGGTGTAGGCCACGATGCGCTTGATGTCCCACTGGCCCAGCGAGCAGAGCGCCCCATAGAGGGCGGTAAGCAAACCGATGGCCACAATCAGGCCCGACAAGAAGGCATCGCCGTGCAGCATAAAGGCGTGACGAACCAACAGGTAGACCCCCGCCGTGACCATGGTGGCCGCGTGGATCAGGGCCGATACCGGGGTGGGGCCGGCCATGGCGTCCGGCAACCAGACCATCAGCGGCACCTGGGCGCTCTTGCCGATAGCCCCAATCAGCAGGAAGAAGCCGGCCAGGGTGAGGGTGGTAAAGCTATAACCGCCAGCCTCTACCTTCTCGACCAGCTCGGAGATCGAGAGGGTGCCGAACATGCTCCACAAGAGGCCCATGGCCAGCAAAAAGCCCAGGTCACCGATACGGTTGACGATGAAAGCCTTGCGGGCTGAGTCGGCGTTGACGCGCTCCTGATACCAGAAGCCGATTAGCAGGTAGGAGGCCAGGCCCACCCCCTCCCAGCCGATGAACACCACCGGCAGGCTGTCGCCCAGGATGAGCACCAGCATGGCCGCGATGAAGAGGTTGAAATAGCTAAAGAAGCGGCTGTAGCCAGGGTCGCCGTGCATGTAGCCGATGGCCCAGACGTGAATCAGGAAGCCCACCCCAGTCACCACCATCAACATGACGCCCGAAAGGTTGTCGAGGTTGAGGCCGAAGGGGATTCCCGGTAGCCAGTCGGGAAGGGCCCATCGGGCTCCGCCTTGCAGCAGCAAAACCAGGCCCAATAAGAAGCTCCCCAGCACCAGAATTGAGGCCAGCCAGCCAGCAGACGGCTCACCGATTCGTTTACCAAACAGCCCAAGAATCACAAACCCCAGCACGGGAAGTGCGATGGTCAGGGGTAGAAGAAGGGTTTCTTGCACGTTTTACCCCCTAAGTTGCCGCAGCTCATCTACGCTGGTGGTCTCGCGGCGACGGAAGATGGCCACAATCAGGCCCAGGCCCACCGCTACCTCGGCAGCAGCAATGGCGATGATAAACAGCACCACCACCTGGGCATCCAGGCTTCCAATCATTTTGGAGAAGCTGATCAGGGAGAGCGCTGCGGCATTCAACATTAGCTCGATGGACAAAAACATCAGAATAGCGGTGCGCCGGGTAAGCGCGCCGTAAGCCCCAATCGAAAACAGCAAGGCGGAAGCTATAAGCCAGATCATCGCTTCACCACCGCCCTCTCATCTTTCTGTTCGGCAGTCGGGGGATTGGGCTTTGGGTTCTGCCGAGGGTGGGCTGGGTGGCTGGTTGCAGAAACAATTCGCTCCGGCTCGATCAGCACCACCGCCGCCACGGTAGCCACCAGCAGCAAAAAACCCACCACCAAAAGGGCATACAGCCACTTGTCGGGGTCATAGAGCAGGGGCCCCAGGGCCTGGGGCAGACCGCCACCCAGCGCAGGCGCATTTGCGGGCGGCTGAAACCGGGTTACGGCAAAAATCAAGACGCCTGCCAGGCCCAGCGCACCAAACCCGGCCACCCAGGGCAACCGGGGCAGCAGGTCCTGGCCCACATTGGCACTTGCCGCCGAGAGCAGCATAATCACGAACAAAAACAGCACCACGATGGCCCCGGCGTAGACGATGATCTGGATCATAGCCACGAAGCGGGCCTCGAGCGCCACGTACACGCCCGCCACTACCAAGAAATTGGCAATTAGCGCCAGGGCTGCGTGGACGGCATTTTGTAGGCGCACTACCGCAATGGCGCTACCAGCCAGCAACACCAGCGCGAGGATTTCCCAAAAACCGACACTCATTGATTCCTCCAAGGGAGCCTCGAGTCTAAAGTTATACGTCCAGGGTCAAGCATAATCTTGGAGATTTTAACCCCAAACAGGGGTTGCGAAGCACCCGCAACCGGCTTTGAATTCATTCCGCCTCGAGGCTCGAGCCTAGACACGAAGCCCTCTACTCACTTTTTCGGCCTGGGTGGATGCACACCCTCGAGCTCGGGCCGCACGTATGGTACGGAGTAACCTCGCTTGATCGGCTTGCCGGTGTAGGCCGCCTCGCGGCGCTGGGGCTTAGTACCCTCCACCTCGACCAGCATGTCCTCCTTACCATAAACAAAGTCGGAGTAACGGTAGTCGGCCATCTCGAAGTCGTAGCCCATTACCACTGCACCAGTGGGGCAGGCTTCCTCGCACAGGCCACAGAAGATGCAGCGCAGCATGTTAATCTCGTACACCCTGGCATAGCGCTCGCCGGCGCTCACCGGGTTGTTGGGGTCGTTCTCGGCAGCCTCCACATAGATGGCATAGGCCGGACAGGCTGCCGCACACAGCGAACAGCCGATGCACTTTTCCAGGCCGTTGGGGTGCCGGGTCAGCACATGCCGCCCGTGGAAGCGGGGCTTGAGGGGCACCGGGGCGTCCGGATACGGAATCGTAACCGGTTTAGAAAACAGCGCTTTCAGGGTTATACCCATGCTCTGCGCAAGTGCAGCAATACTCACAGCTTCGCTCCTTTCTCTAGTCACCCGCACCCACGCCGGGCATGGCCCTGGGCTTGGGTTTGGCGGTCAGAATCACATAGGCCGAAAAAAGCACCAGACTCAACAAGGAGAGCCAGCCCAGCACGGCCACCGGCCACTGCAAGGCCACCACCATGGCCGACAACAAAAACCAGGCCAGCGCCAGCGGGAACAAGCGGCCCCAGCTAAAGACCATCAGCTGGTCGTAGCGCAGGCGGAACAGCGTACCCCGCACCCAGATAAAGAAGAACAAGAACAGCGCAATTTTGACAAACATCCACAGGTAGGGCAGGGCAAAAAGACCGCCGATGATGGGGATTTGCTCCATAAAGCCGGGCATCCGCCAGCCGCCCAAAAAGATGGTGGGAATCAGGGCCGCAGCAGTGATGAGGTGGATGTACTCGGCCATCTGGAACAAGGCCCACTTGATGGAGCTGTACTCGGTGTTGTAGCCCCCCACCAGCTCCTGCTCGGCCTCGGGCAGGTCGAAGGGGGTGCGGGCCGCTTCAGCCATGCTGGTCAGGAGGAAGATGGCAAAAGCGGGGAGCATGTACAGAATCAGCCAGCCGTTTTCGTACTGCCAGTTCACAATCTGCTGGAGGTTCAGCGACCCCACCAGCACCACCGGGGCAACCAGGCTGATGCCCAGGGCCAGCTCGTAGGAGATCAGCGAGGCCGAGGAGCGCAGCGAGCCCAGCAGGGAGTACTTTGAGTTGGAGGCCCAGCCCGCCAGAAAGATGCCGTAGATGGCCATCTCGGAAACCGCAAACACATACAGGATGCCCACATCCAGGTTGATGACCCAGGGGTCGTAACCAAAGAAAGCGTCCTTGGGGCCAAAGGGGATCAGGCCAAAGGTGAGCACGGCAAAGGTAACCGAGATCATGGGAGCTAGGACAAAAATCACCCTATCCGCTCTGGCTACGATCAGGTCTTCCTTGAAAATGGACTTGATGGCATCGGCCAAGGGCTGGAGCAGACCATCCGGCCCCACCCGGTTGGGCCCCTGGCGAATCTGGATACGGGCCAGCAGCCGCCGCTCAATCAGGGTCATGTAGGCAAAGGCCGTCAGCAGGCCAAAAATCACCAGGAAGGCCTTGATGCCTACCATCCATAGGGGGTCGGTGGCATCGGCATCGGCAGGGGCCGCTTGGGCCGCCAGGGCAGTACCCATGACAAACGTTGCGCTACTCAAAATTAGCTTTTGAACCGATGATCTGAGTCGCCCTGGGCTTTCGACTCTGGGCTTGGGGCATTCGTCCTTCATGCTTCACCTCCGACCAATACCCTAGCCTCAACCTTGCGACCCGCCCAGGCTCCCAGTGCAGGCAGGTACATCGCGCCCTCGGGGAGGCCAGGCACCACCTTGACCTCGAGCTTCTCTATGCCCATCGGCGTTTCCAGCTCAACCAGGTAACCTTGAGCCAAGCCATTGGCCTTGGCAGTCTCCGGGCTCATCTCCAGCTTGACCTCCACCGTTTTGGCCACTGCACCTACGAGCTGCTCCCGCCGCCACATGGTCGGGCGCAGGTACAACGACCCTATAGTCACATCCGCATCGGAGGCAGCCCAGCCGGTTGATTTTTGCGTCCAGCGCTCTAACACAGGCGGGAGTTTGTGTTTATCGACCAGCAGCCTGGTGGCCTGACGCACCAGCCGAACCGGAGTCTTGACCCCTGCGGCCTCGGCAATCAGGCCCAGCGCCGCCACTGCACCATCGGCCTCGCCATTGTTGATTCCCGCGGGCTCGAGCGGCAACACCCGGCCCTCGAGGTTCACGGTGTGGCCGCGCTTCTCGTAAGCGGTCTGGCCCGGCAAAACCACATCGGCGTATTTCTCGGCCAGCGGATGGCGGTGGGTCAGGTGCAGAATGCGGAAGGAGGCCGCTTTGAGCTGCTTTTCGCTGGGCAGGTAGGCATAGTAAACCACCCTGGGCCCCGCCTCGCTCCAACCTGCGCCGCCCTTGCCAGGAAACAGCCCCAGCGCTTCCAGCCCCCGCGCGTTGGCCGCAGGGGTCATGCACATCACCCGAGCACCCGTGCGCTCGGCAAGCTGCTTGGCTTCTTTGGCCGCCTGGGGCTGGTTAAGCACCCCCGCGCCCAGCACCAGCACCACCCGCGAACTGGCCGCCAGGCGCGCCTTGACCCAGGCCACCGGCTCGCTCAGACCAGCGGGCGCTTCGGCCTGATCCAGCAGGGCCGCCAGCAGGGCCGCTTCCATCCCCGGGGCGTGTACGGCGCTGGCCCCAGCCCACCTGGCCGTGCTGCTGGGATAGGTGCTGAAGAGGGCCAGCTTATGGGTCAGGCGGGGCATCCGCTCCTTGATGTTGAGGTCGGCAAAGGGGGTACCGTGCGCGAGCTTGGCAGCGGGTTTGAGGCCACGGCTGTACTCCGAAAGTCGCAGGTGCAGGGTGGGGGCCTCTTCCTCCGGCTGGCCCAGCACCAACACAAACTCGGCGTCCAGGAGCTCATCGAAGCTGGCCGGGGCAAACACCCCAACGGGGTGGGCGGTACGGCCCTGGAAGTCGCGGTGCGGCGTGCTCAGGGCCTGGGTCAGCTCGAGGGCCGCCAGGCCCTCCTCCAGGGTGCTGTTGCCCGCCAGGTAGATGCCCATATCCGCCCCGGCGATACCCTCCAGACCTTTGCGGATGGCCTCCAGGGCCTCCTCCCAGGTGGCTTCCACCAGTTTGCCGTCCTTGCGCACCAAGGGCGTGCGCACCCGGTTTTCGTTGACCCATTCGTGGCCGAAGCGGGCCGCATCGGAGATCCAGACCTCGTTCACTTCCCGGCGCTCGGCCGCCCGGATGCGCTCGAGCAACCCGCTACGGGTATCCACCACAATTGCCGCCCCGCTGGCGTCGTCCATCGAGGTGGTCTCGGTGGAGTCGTACTCCCAGTTGCGGGCGCGGAAGCGTGCGGTCTGGTCGAGCAGGGCCCCCACCGGGCAGATGTCCACGATGTTGCCGCTAAAGTTGGAGGGTAGCCCCTTCTCCTCGCTGTTGATGAAGGTATGCACCCCCCGCTCGATGAAGTCGAGCACCTCCTCGCCCGGAATCTCCTCAAAGTAGCGCACACAGCGCTTGCAGTGGATGCAGCGCTCCCGGTCGAGCACGATGAAAGGCGAGAGGGGGTGGTGCTTGTCCACCTGGCGCCGGGTCATCTCGAAGCGGGTGTACATGGGCAGCTCCATGGGGTCGGGCTGGTAGAACTTCTCCACCAGGCCGTACTCGTAGCTGCGATCCTGTAGCTCACAGGCCCCGCCCTTGTCGCAGGTGGGGCAGTCGAGCGGGTGGTTGAGCAGGGTCAGCTCCACCATGCCCGACTGGGCGTGCTTCACCTCGTCGGAGAGGGTGTCCACCACCATCCCGTCGGTTACCGCGGTGATGCAGGCCGCCGCCAGCTTGGGCATCCAGAAAATTTTGGGCTGCCCATCCTCCATGATGAAGTTGCCGTCCGGCCCTTTGCGCGGGCTGCCGGTCCTAACCAGGCACATCCGGCAGGCCCCGATGGGCGACAGGTGCTTCTCAGCGCAGAACAGCGGCACATCGTAGCCAGCGTGGAAGATGGCATCCATCACCGAGGTGCCGTTCGGTACCTCTATGGTTCTGTCGTTAATGGTTACCTTGGCCATTCCCTACCTCACCCCCAGCGGCTCCCCAGGCGCTCGACCGGCCTGCCCTGTTCTACAGCTTCCACAAACTGGTGGCGGAAGTGCTTGAGGCTGCCACGCACCGGCCAGCAGGCCGCATCGGCCAGCGCACAGAAGCTGCGGCCCTCGATCTGGTCGAGCATGCTCTCCAAAAGCTCCACATCGCCTTTCTGGCCCTGTCCGGTTCCGATCTTCTCGAACAGGCTCACCATCCAGCCCGAAACCCCCTCGCGGCAGGGGGTGCATTTGCCGCAGGACTCGTGGCCGTAGAAGCGGGTTATGTTCCACATAGCATCCACCATGCTCATGCTGGCCGGGATGCCGATCACCCCCCCGGTGCCCAGCAGCGAGCCCTTGGCGCTGATGGACTCGTAGTCCATGGGGGTATCGAGGATTTCGTCGTTCCAGGGCAAAGGCGGGCAGGAAGAGCCCCCCGGAATAATGGCCTGGATGGGCTCGGTGGGGCCCCCGGCCCAGTCGAAGAGCAGCTCGCGGAAGGTGGTGCCCAGGGGCAGCTCGTACACGCCGGGGCGCTTGAAGGGGCCCGAGACCTGGAAGAGCTTGTGGCCCTTGGACTTTTCGGTGCCCATGCTGGCGAACCAGTCGGCCCCGCGCTCGATGATGTGCACCACCGAGCAGAGCGACTCCACGTTGTTGATGGTGGTGGGCATCCCCCACAGGCCGGCCTGGGCCGGGAAGGGGGGCTTCATGCGGGGGTTGGCCCGCAGGCCCTCGAGGGAGTTCATCAGGGCGGTCTCCTCACCGCAGATGTAGGCCCCGGCCCCCCGGTGCACATACAGGTCGAAGCTAAAGCCGGTGCCCATCACATTCTGACCCAGGTAACCCGCCGCATAGGCCTCGCGAATCGCCGCGATAAGCCGGTCGTAGGCCCGGCGGTACTCGCCGCGGATGTAGATGTAGCCCTTGCTGGCCTGGATCGCCACCCCCGCAATCATCATGCCCTCGATGAGCTGGTGGGGGTCATCCTCCATCAGGTAGCGGTCTTTGAAGGAGCCCGGCTCCGACTCGTCGGCGTTGCAGACGATGTAGTGCTGCTTGCCGGTGTTTTTGGGCATGAAGCTCCATTTGAGCCCGGTGGGGAAACCCGCCCCTCCCCGCCCACGCAGGCCAGACTTCTTGACCTCCTCAATGACCCAGTCCTGGCCCTGGGCGATGGCCTTCTTGATGGCCTGATAGCCGCCGTGGGAAAGGTAATAGGCAAGCGTCCAGGAGTTGGGCTGGCCCACGTGTTTGTATAAGGTCTTTTCGAAGCGGGGGTCTTTGCCGCTCACGATGGGCCCGTTCATGCGCCCACCTCCTCCCCGCGCACATGCACCTCGTGCCCCACCTTACCCGGCAGCGCGATCTCCTCGAGCCGCCGACCTTCCCGCAAACCCTGCAACAGCGCATGCAGACGGGCTTTGGTTACGCACTCCACGTAGGGCTCGTCGTTGACCTGCACCACCGGGGCGGTGTGGCAGGAACCCAGGCACTCCACCTTCTGGATGCTAAAAAGGCCATCGGGGGTTACTTCTCCCCGCAAAATGCCCAGCTCCTGCACCAGTTCGTCCCATAGCTCATCGGCCCCCCCAATGGCACAGGAGAGGGTGGCACAGACCTGGAGGTGGTACTTGCCGGTGGGCAGAGCCTGGTAGTAGCTATAAAAGCTCATCACACCCGCCACCTCGGTAGCGGTGATACCTAGGATTTGGGCAATCTCTTCCTGACGCTCAGGGGAGATCCAGCCCTCCTCCTGCTGTATCCGCCGCAGCATGGGCATGATGGCCGCCCGTCGCCCCTGGGGCGTATCAGGGTACTGTGCGAATACCTCACGTAGCCAGTCTTGTTTATCGTCGAAAAATCCCATATGCCTCCGCAAACATTCAAAAGCCTGGGGGGGGACAGCTTGTCCCTGAACGCCAGGCCTCCGTTACATAACTCATCGGTCTACGTCCCCCATCACCGGGTCTAAAGAAGCAATCACCGCCACCATGTCGGCCATCTGGACGCCTTTGCAGGCATAGGGCAGGCTTTGCAGATTAACAAAGCTGGGCGCGCGCACCTTGACCCGGTAGGGCATCGAACCACCATCGGAAACGATGTAGTAGCCCAGCTCACCCCGGGCGCTCTCGGTAGGCACGTACACCTCGCCCGGGGCGGGGTGGAAGCCTTCGGTCACCAGCTTGAAGTGATAGATGACCGCCTCCATCGAGGTTTCCAGCAAGTGGCGCGGCGGCAGCGAAATTTGCGGGTTGGGGTCGCGGATGGGGCCGGGCCCGATGGCCTCGAGCCGCTCGACGGCCTGCCGAATAATCTTGACCGACTCGCGCATCTCGAGGAGGCGAATCACCATCCGGTCGAAGATGTCGCCCCCCGTGAGCACCGGTACGTCGAAGTGGTAGGTTTCGTAGCCGGCGTAAGGGTAAGCCTTACGCACATCGTAGTTAACCCCCGAGGCCCGCAGGCTGCCCCCGGTAAGGGAAAGGTTGATGGCCACCTCGGGGGGGATCACCGCCACACCGCGGGCGCGCTCGTAAAAGATGGGGCTTTCCCGGAACAAAGCCTCGTACTCGTCGATCCGGGCCGGCATCTGCGCGATGAACTTCTTCACCTCGCCCAGAAACTCCGGCGGCAGGTCTTCCTTGAGGCCGCCAATCCGGATGTAGTTATGGTGGAAGCGCTGCCCCGAGACCCATTCGAAGAGGTCGAGCACCGCCTCGCGCTCGCGGAAGGCGTAGAAGAACGGCGTCAGCGCACCAAAGTCCAGCAGGCCCGTCCCCAGGAAGACCAGGTGCGAGGCGATGCGGGACAGCTCGTTGAGCATCACCCGGATGGCCTGGGCCCTGGGGGGCACCTGGGCCCCCACCAGCTTTTCCACGCTCAGGGCGTAGGCCAGGTCGTGGCTAAAGCTGTGCAGGTAGTCCATGCGGGGGGTGTAGGTGATGCACTGCGTGTAGGTGCGGTGCTCCATGTTCTTCTCGAAGCCGGTGTGAAGGTAGCCGATGTGGGGGGTCAGGCGCAGAATCTGCTCCCCTGAGAGATCCACCACCACCCGCAGCACCCCGTGGGTTGAGGGGTGCTGGGGCCCCACGTTGAGGGTCATGACCTCGGATTTCAGCTCCGGCGCATCGGCGATATCGTAGGCCTCCACCGAGGGGCTGTGTAGCTTTTGCGGGTCGCGCACCATCAGTTGCCTCCCTTCACAACCTTCTGCACCTCAGCGGCCACATCCTGGTAACCCTTGCGGGTACCCCCCCGCCAGCCGGTCATGCCGCCTTTATCGCCGGACAGGCCGGCCCGGAAAGCGTCGGGATCAATGAAGCGGCCCTCCTTGAACAAAGTGGGGGTCTCGCCCAGGGGGAAGTCCTTGCGCAGGGGGTGGCCTTCCAGGTCTTCGGGGGTCAGGATTTTGCGCAGGTCGGGGTGGCCCTCGAAGCGGATGCCCAGCAGGTCGAAGACCTCGCGCTCGAGGTAGTCAGCCCCCATCCATAGATCGGTCAGACTGGGCAGGCTGGGGTTGGCCTCGGGCACATACACCCGGATGAAGACCCGGCTGCCATCGCCCCCCTGGTAGCCCGGCAACGAAACCAGCTCATAAACCACGCAGAAACGCTCCGGTTTGGGTTGGGGGTATTTCAGGTAGTCAATGCCCACCACGTCGGCCAGGTAGTTCCAACCCTGGCTTTTGAGCTGGGTCAGCAAGGCCTTGAACTCGCCGCGGGGCACCACCACCCAGGTGTTGCCGTGGGCCTCCTCGATGGCCCAACCGTTGGCTTGAGCCTGTTTTTTTAGCTCGGTCAGCTTTTGCATGTCCACCTCGAGCGCCCTAGCGCTTCCAGGCCTCCACCTTGGGCAGCTTGCGACCCTGGTCGTCGCGGGCCTTGCCCTGGATTTTTTTCTGAAGCTGCATCACCGCATAGATGAGGGCCTCGGGCCGGGGCGGGCAGCCCGGCACAAACACATCCACCGGCACCACGCTGTCCACGTTCTGCACGATGGCGTAGTTATTGAACATCCCCCCCGAGGAAGCGCAGGCCCCCATCGAGATGACCCATTTGGGGTCGGGCATCTGGTCGTAGACCCGGCGCATCACCGGGGCCATTTTCTTGGAGAGCCGCCCGGCCACGATCATCACATCGGCCTGACGGGGTGAGGCCCGGAAGACCTCGGAGCCAAAACGGGATAGGTCGTTGCGGGCGTCGGTCGAGGCCATCATTTCGATGGCACAGCAGGCCAGGCCAAAGGTCGCCGGCCACAGGCTGTTCGAGCGCCCCCAGGCAATGAGCTTCTCGAGGGTGGTAAACAAAACCCCCTCGTTTTCCAGTTCCTGCACGTCTTTTGTAAATAAGTCTGCAATGGTTGCCATTCAAAACCCCCTTTGTCTTCGGGCTGGGCCCACTAGTGCCATTTCATCACGCCCTTGTACCACTCGTACAAAAACCCCACGAACAACAAAAGCGTGAAGGCCAGCAGGCCGAAAAAGCCCACCACACCCACGGTACCGGCGCTCACCGCGTAGGGCCACAAAAAGGCCACCTCCACATCGAAGATGATGAACAGCATCGCCACCGCGTAGAAGTGCACCGGGAAGCGCTTGACCTCCCCGGCGGGGTCGTTGCCCGATTCATAGGGCATCAGCTTGAATCGCCCACCTTTTTTGGGGCCCAGAACTGCCCCTACCACGGTTGCCAGAACGGCAATGCCGACTGCAACAGCCAGGTACACCAGCAGAGCCTGATACTCACTTATAGGTGACATGCGCCTCCTCTTGATGGGTGGCCGAGCTTGTGCCGGTCTTCACGAGCTTTGGGAAACCCTACCGGCTGCCCGGCCTACTTGTCGCCAACATCTTACACTTCTACCTTCTCGACGCAATATCGTTCCAAGGAAAATGTTATTTGGGAATGAGCTCCAACATTGTAGTTACCCCTACCGGAACAGAAAAAACCAGCCTTTTATTCCTTCACGGGCCACCTCATAACCCTGCCCCGTCGTCCGTAGGGTGGTGTCGTCACCATCCCAAAGAATGCCCCAGCCAAGAAAGAGCCCTTGCTCATTCATCACCGCCATCAGGACGTAGCCCGCAAAGCCACCCAGGGGGCCTACCCAACGCGGGCTCGGGGAGGTCAAAAGTGTAAATCAGCCGGGGTAGCTTTCTGGTATTTTTGGGTTAGAGAAAGCCATTCGCCTCGAGGGATTTGAGTTCATCCACTTGCACATGCCCAGCCGGGCAGATCAAGAAGCATACGAAGGAACAAGTGGCTTTTGGCGATGGAAGTCAGGAACCTTAAAGCGAATCCGGTCGGCCCAGGATGTAGCCCTGTCCCAGGGAAAAGCCCAGGTACTGCAAATAGTTCAGGGCAGCTTCATGTTCGATACCTTCGGCAATCGCAGCCAGATTCAAGGCCTGGGCCAGGGCCAAAACCGCGGCCACCAGTCGGGCAGCAGAGCTTGTGGGGTTCGGAGGGGTGCTTAGGGCATTGGTAAAGGCCTGACCCAGCTTGAGTCCGTCCACCGGAAGATTGGCCAGACGTTCCAAGCTGGAGTAGCCGCTACCGAAGTCATCGAGGTAAACCCGCACGCCGAGTCTCTTTAGGAAACCTATGGTCTGGCTGGCATCTCTTCCTCGCCCATCTGGGATGAGGGAACTCTCCGTGATTTCCAGGATGAGGGCATCTGGAGGACAGTTGGTCTCTTCCAACACATTAACCACCAGTTCGGCATAGTTGGGCTGAAGGAGCTCTTGCGGGCTCACATTTACATGCACCGGCAGGCCGTGACGGTTCCTGTCCATACAGGCCCGACGCAGCACCCAGTTGCCCAGCCTGGGCATCAGGTGGTGCCGTTCTGCCAGGGGGATGAACTCGGAAGGAGGTGCTTTGGGCCAGCGCAGGAGGGCTTCCAGGGCCTCGGTTTTTCTCGTTTTGAGGTTTACAATGGGCTGGTACAGCAACGTCAGGTTCTTGTTGGACTCCAGATCCGATTGAAGGGCCTCCAGGAGCTCCATCTCCCGGCGCAAGGCATCCTGAAGCTGGGTTTCATAGAAGGCAAGGCGGTTTTTCCCCTCGGCCTTGGCGCGATAAAGGGCCATGTCGGCCCGCTGTAGAAACTCCCCTGGGGACAGTCCAGCTTCTCCCATGGCAATACCAATGGAGGTGGTGATACGGTACGTTCGCTCCCCTAGAGGTAGAGGAAGGCGGGCCACCTCGAGCAGCCGTTCGCCCACCTTGATAACCTCTTCCACCGTTTCTATTCCAGTGAGCAAAACCAGGAACTCATCGCCCCCTTGTCGGGCCACAATATCTCGAGGCCGAAGGGCAGCCTGGAGCCGGGTAGCGATTCCTCGGATTACCTCGTCTCCCGCCGCGTGGCCTTCCAGGTCGTTCACCAGCTTGAGCCCATCTAAGTCCAGGTAGAGCACTGTGGGGCGGGCTTCATGCTGCAAGGCTTGCGCCAGCTTCTCCATGAAAAATAAGCGGTTGGGCAGCCCGGTGAGGGCATCGTGGTACGCCAGGTGCTGCAACCTGCCCTCCAGCTCCATTCTCCTCAGGAGAAGACCCAACTGGCTGGCAAAAGCCTGGGCCAGTTCCACATCCAGGGGTGCAAAAGCGTCGCTTCGTTCGAAGTTATCGAGGTACAGAATGGCCTTGCGCTGCCCGGTCAGGTAGACCGGAACCGAAAGGATGGCCTGAATTTCCCGCACCCGCCCTGCCTCCTCCATCACCTGGCGCTGTTTGGCATCCAGGCGCCGGTTGTAGCGCTGCAGGTCTTCTTGTGTGAAGATATGGGCCTTCTTATGCTCGGTGAGGGAAATGGCATCCCCTGGCTGGAGGCGGATCTGGCGGAGCGCTGCCAGGTCGTACCCCCTGGCGGTCACAAAGTGGTAGTAGCCGTCTTCCATCAAGATGACAACGCTCCCTGCCTGGGCACTGGGTACGGTGTTCAGCGCGGCGTCGAGGATGAGGCTAAAAATAGAGTCGGAAAACCCCTCGGTCATGAGGGTCTCGTAGACCCGCAGGAGATTTTGGCGAAAGGTGCTCCAGCGCATCTCTCTTTCCTGGGCCTCGAGGCGATCTCGAATGTCCACACCCAGGGCCAGAATCTCCAGTGTTTCGCTGCCGGGACCGGGCACCGCCATAAAGGTCCATTCTGTCGGGTTAGCATCAAGGGTTGTGGCCGTAAGCGGCTGTCCTGGTTTTTCTAATGCGGCCTCAATAGGAAGAGAAAGGCCTTGGGGAAATGCCTTCTGCAAAGCAGGGTTGGCCCAGAGCAGCACCCCTGCAACACCCAGGCGGGCTACATAGAAAGGAGATAGGCTCAGAAGACGCTCTAACCAGCGATGGCGCTCAAAGAGATCCAAGGTTCGGGCCAACACCTCAGCTACACCTCGCAGGAAGGCGGCCTCCTCAGGGGTAAAGCTTCGCTCTTGCTGACAGTCATCCACCCCCAGGAAGCCCCAAAGGCCTTCCTCCACCCAGATGGGCACCACCAGAAGGCTCTGAATATCCTGGGCTTCAAGAAGGGGCCTTTCCGCTTCAGGAAAAGAGTACACGGTTCCAGCGATGGCCTGGTTCTGCAGGAATGCTTCCAGCCAGCGGGTGTACCCGGCTTCCTTCATGGGCAGATTTTGCAGTGCGGGATTCTGAATCTGGGGAGCCGTATCGGAAGCCGCCCACTCGGCCACTTGCGAGGCATACCAGGTGCCGTCCTGTTCCTTCAGACGAAAGATATAGGAGCGTTGGGTCTTCAAAGCCTCCGCCAGGGCCTGCAAAGTCTCGGGAAGACCGGAAAGCCCTTGTCGCAGCAGGGGCAAAAAGGTTTGGGGAATGCCATCAAAAGAAGCCTGTTGCATAGGGTAATGTCTTTGGTAGAAAGCCCCCTGAGGGTGGGGGGCTTGGGATTGGAGGCTCCTGTCAGTACCGCTTGTCCACCAGGGGCGGCCCTTCCAGGGCGGGGTCGGCCTGGATATCGTCGAGGCGGATGCCGGTGGCCTGTTGCAGGGCCGGGCCAAGCTGGGGCGGGACGGCCTCGGCCTTGATGCGCAAGGTTAGCTTGTCGGTTCCACCCTCCTTGGTTTCGACCACCAGCTGGGCACCGCCCCTGGGGTCTATACCAAAGGCCATCAGCATGGGTGCGAGTTCGGTGGGGTAGAGTTTGACCCCCTTGACCTTGACCATCAAATCGGTGCGCCCGATCACCCCTCTGGGCAGGCACAGCCTGCCCTCTGTGCGGGATACCACCGCCAGGTCGCCTGTGCGGAAACGAACCATGGGCATCAGGGTACGCGACAGAGAAGTCACCACCAGCTCACCCTTTTCACCCTCCGGGGTGGGCTGAAGCGTCTCGGGGTCAAGCACCTCGATGATGGCCATCTCGGGAATTTCCCACATTCCGTTCTTTTCCAGGCTCTCCCCTGCTACCACGCCCAGCTCGGAAGTGCCGTAGGCATCTACAGCGATGCCTCCTATGGCCTGCTCGAGCTTCTCGCGGTAACCCGGCACCGAGGTAAAGGGTTCGCCACCCGCCATCAGTAGCTCGAAGCGGCCTCCCGCCTGGGCAATCTTCATCGCAAAGCTGGGGTTGCAGACCAGGATCTCGAAACCATACTGCTGCTGTAGCTGAACGATGCGCTCGGCCTCGCCCGGGCCATGCGGCAGCACCATGGCGCCAGCCCGCTGCAGGGCCTCGTGGAACAGCCACCCCCCGGCAAAAACGTGGTAGCCAAAAGCCACCAGCGCTTTCTTCCCAGCCACCCCCAGGCGGCGCATCTGGGCTGCCAGGGCCTCCGCCTGGTACTGCACGTCGTCGGCCGAGAGGTACTCGGGCATCCAGCCAATGGCCGGGCTGGGGGTCAGGTGCATCAGGGCAGCCCCCTGGGGCGGCCTGGGGTTCGCCTGGATGTAGGCCAGCCACTCCTGCCGGGTGGTAAGGGGTAGGCTGGCAAGCTGCTCTGGGGTTACACCAGAGGCGTTCACTGTGCTGAGTTTTTGCGCGTAGACAGGGTGTTTTTGCGCGGCGGCAATGACGGTGCGAAGGCGTTGGACTCGATCCATACTGCTCCTTTCTGCTTTTCTTAGGCGATTATACGGCCTACTGCCGCGCTTGTACTTCTGTTGAAGCGGGCTGGGCCCTGATCGCAAGGTCTTGGGGGCTCAATCGAACAGGTCGAAGAGTTTAGACAGCTTGCTTTTTTTCTTTCCGCGGCGCTTGTAGGCCTCGTCGTCATCGGTGTCGTAGGGGCTACGCGGTTGGGCTGGCGGCGCGTACTGTCGGCGGTAGCTATCAAGCTCGGCCTCGTATTCCTGCTCGTACTGCCGCACCTGGCCCAAAAGCTTTTCCAGCTCTCCGCCGTCGAGCCAGACCCCCCGGCACCTGGGGCAAACATCTATGTGCACACCGTTGCGCTGTATCTCGTTCATACCTGTTTCGCAGTTGGGGCAGATTAAAAGCGGCATATGCTCCTCCACATACCAGCATGCAACAAAAGCGGGTTCGAAAACAGCCAGCCATCACGACAGTTACAACAGCGCGGTCTTCAATGGTGTCGTGGGTGGTTCGATTATCACCGGGTACGCTCCGGAAGGGCCCTATACTCCAGGGCAATGAGCACTTTAATCGCGCCCCTGCTGATCACTTTTGCTTTGAGTGGAATGGCTTTCTTCGCCCACCGCGCCATGAAGCAGATGCACCGCCGCTTGCTCGAGTCCGAGCTTGGGGGACGCAGCTACAACGAGCTGAGCGTGCACCAGCAACATTTCATCAACGAGGTGGTCAACCACAAATTTCAGCAGTCCCTTGGAGGCAGGCTTGCCACCTTCGTGCTGCTTTATGCGTACCCTACGATCTACATTGGCGAAAGGATATTCGGGCGCACCCAATTTAGTGCCATTGAGGTTTTTGGCATTTCCTCCCTGTTCTATTTTGTGGCTCTGGCGCTGGTCGATATGGTATCCAGGGCTGTGACCATGGGCTGAATGCCAGGCCAGCCTCAGCGGAATGCCCCAAGATTTTGTTTCGGTGGCAAGAATTTAGCCCTGCCGCTTAAGAAGCTCCAGCGCAAGCCAGAGCCCAAACCGCTTTTCCGGGCTTTCAAGCTCGCCCAGCATGCCCCGGAGTTGCTCGAGGCGGTAGTAAATGCTCTGCCTGCGCACACCCAGCTTGCGGGCTGCTTTGGCAATGTTGAACTGCGCCAAAAGCAGGGCCTCGAGGGTAGCCAGTAAGGTGCTTTTGGGGCGGCTGGGCAGGCGCAACAGCGTCCCGAGCTGGCGCTCTAAAAAACGCTGACCCAGCCCAGCCTCGATAAGGGCATCCAGGAGCGACTCCAGCAGGGGCTCGTCCTCACTGACGGCGGGGCGCAGGATTCGCTCGTGGGCAGCCCGGGTCAGCTCGGCAAAGCGCACCTCGCTGCGAAAAACCAGGATGGGAAACTGCAGCATCCGGGCGGTCTGAAGCATCTCGGCGGGTACTTCTTTTAGCCACTGCACCAGCTCGAGCCCCAGCCCACCCACCCCGGCCTCGGCCAGCGAGCGCACATAGGCCACGCGGGCTTCGGGGCTAGTGCGGGCCAGCTCGAGGCCTGTGGAAAGCAAAAGCTCGCCCCCCGAGAGCAGCCTGGCGGCGTCCAGCACCTCCGCCACGTGTACCCAGGTAATCTGCCCATCGAGCCTGGCCTGACCCGAAAGCAGTTCGGCCCCTCTGAAAGCGGGGAGCCCCAGGATTTGACGAAGCGTGGGAAGGCTCATCGGCTCAAACCTGGCCCGGGCCGCTACCGACCCAGTATCCAGCGCATGGTTTTGTCGGCCAGCCGATCCAGGGCCTGCACCGAGAGCTCGAGGTGCTCTTCTTTGGTGTCCTCGATTTTGTTGTGGCTAATGCCGTGCAGGCTTTGCACAAACATCATGACCGTAGGAATACCCGCCCTGGCTACCTCGGCGGCGTCGTGCAGCGGCCCTGAGGGCAGGCGGTGCGAGACCCCGGCCACCTCGCGGATGGCCTCATCGCAAAACTCGATCAGCTCGGGGTGGAACAAAATGGGCTCGATGCGCCAGATGGTCTGCCAGTCCGGCGCGGGCAGCCCAC
Source organism: Meiothermus cerbereus DSM 11376 (assembly GCF_000620065.1). Taxonomy (NCBI): domain Bacteria; kingdom Thermotogati; phylum Deinococcota; class Deinococci; order Thermales; family Thermaceae; genus Meiothermus; species Meiothermus cerbereus. The sequence continues at coordinate 45,930 of NZ_JHVI01000023.1, forward strand.
CTTCGCGGGCAAAACGCTGGCTGGCCTTTTCTGCTTCAAACTTAAGCCGGGCCAAAGCTTCGGCATCGAGGTGGCGCTGGTCGAGGGTGATGGTGCACTCGGCCACCACACTGGTTACGATACCCGGCCTGGTTACACAGCTCCCGATGGTCGAGACCCCGCCATTGCGGTCGGTGATGTTGTAGATTTCGGGGGCCATCTTAGCCGCGGCCAGAAAGGCATCTTTGCGTTTGTGCATGGGGGTCGAACCGGAGTGGGCAGCCTGACCACGGAAGGTGATGGCGTGACGCTCCACCCCAAACGTACCCAGCACCACCCCTAAAGGCAGACCCATGTCCAGGAGTACCGGGCCCTGCTCGATGTGCAGCTCGAGGTAGGCCGCCGCATTTTTCTGTTCGAGCTGGGCCTCGAGCATCCGGGAGAGCTCCACCCCACAGCGTCGCAGGGCATCTTCCAGGCGAATGCCGTCCTTATCGGTGCGGTCTTTTTCCAGTTCGGGCTCCAGGGTGCCCGAGAAGGCCGAGGAGCCCAGCAGGCTGCGGCCAAAGCGGGCCCCCTCCTCGTCGGCCCAGTCTACCAACCGCACCGTAACGGGGGGCTTTCCCTGGTATTCCTTGGCAATCCGGCGCAGCACCTCGAGGCCCGCCAGCACATTCAGACAGCCGTCCAGCCAGCCTCCGCCCGGCACCGAGTCCAGGTGGCCCCCAATCAAGAGGGCCTTCTCGCTTTGGCCTTGTAGCGTAACCCAGTTGTTGCCCGCGGCGTCGTAGTGCTGCTCCACAGGCAGGTCTGCCAGCTTGCTGTTAAACCATTCGCGCGCTTTGAGCCAGGTATCGCTCCAGGCCACCCGCCAGGCCCCGTTTTCATCGGCGGTGAGTTCGCGCAGTTCCTTGAGTTCGGCCACGGTTCGTTTGGGGTTAAGCATGGTTCCCTCCAAAAAGCATTCTGTTTCGACCACCTGGTGTGAAATAGGGGGCGACGCATTGGCCGCCCCCCAGCTCAGATTGCTTTCACGCTTTAGTGCAGGTTATTTCCAGTCTCGAGCGCGCTTGCCGGTAGCGGCTTCCCAGGGGCCATAGTCCACCGTGGCCGCTGGGGGGTCTTTGGTCAGAATACCCTGCTCGCGCAAGAGCTGCACCGAAGCCTGATAATCGGCAGGCACCAGGAAGCCAGCCCAGCCTTTGGTGGTGGCCCCAGCGTTGTAGAGCTTGGCGATTTCGGCCATCTGCCAGGTCTGGTGGCCTTTAGCATCCGCACGGCTGCCGGAGCCCTTGCAGGTGTTGCCACATACTGGCAGCACGTACTTTTCTACCGTCTCGGCCTGGTTGGCTACCGCCCAGTTCCAGCCCTGAATGGAGGCCCGAATCAGGCGGGCTGCCACCTGGCGACCGGTGAGGCCCGAACCTTTAAAGTTGCGGTCGTTCAGCACCCGCTCGGTAGTAAAAATCAGGTCTTCCAGCAGGTTGATGCCCAGGTCGGCCAGCTTGAAGACATCTACCTTGGTCTCGTCGTAGCCCAGCCCGGCAATCTGGTTAACTTCGTTATAGATCATGGCCGAAACCAGCTGCACTTTGTCGGGGAACACCAGGGCAGGGTCGAAGGGGTAGCTCACCGCAGTTACATCGGGGTTGGTAACCCGCGGGTCGAGCGAGCTGGTCAGGCCACATTTGCGGAACAGAGCCACTGCGGGGTACTCGTTACCGGAGGGCCAGACTCCTACGCTCTTTCCTTTGAGGTCTTTACAAAGGTCCTTGATGCCGGTGGACTTCAGCGCAACCAGGGTAAAGCCCGAACGCTGGAAAATCTGGGCCAGGTGCACTACAGGAATACCGCGCTCACGGGCAGTTAGCAGGTCGGCAATCCAGGTTGTGCCAAAGTCGGCTGCACCAGACTGCACCACCTGAATGGGCGATTGATCACCCGCAGGCAGCAGGTTAACGTCGAGGCCCTGAGCCCGGAAAAAGCCCCGCTCTTTAGCCACAAAGAAACCAGCAAACTGCGCCTGAGGAAACCACTTAAGCTGCAGGTTCACCTTGACCAGGTTTTGCTGTGCGCTTGCAAGCGACGCCAGCACGAAGACTGCCAGTACCCAAAAGACCGACCACTTCTTCATCCTTGCCCTCCTTTTTGTGCCAGAACGACTTCAGAAGGTAGCCTACTTCAACCTATAACCCTCTTGTCAAGCAATATCTTTATCTTTATTATCTTTCCTCACCTCCTAACCAGCTAACAACGCATGTTTCGTGGCCATGTTGTTTTTCCTCATCAGCCACTAGCTGCCTGCAAGTTGTGCGCCACCCAAGCCTGCTTTACCACTCGAGATGCGGGTTTCGCCGCGAAGCGGGGTGACCGAAGGTGCGAGCCTGGCGTAAGGGCCGTCAGCGAAACGATACATGCCACCCCGTGAACTTGCGCTCGAGCCAGGCCACCAGTCCATACCAGGCGATGCCGATAATCGAGGCCACAATAATGGCCGACCACACGATGTCGAAACCGAAGCGACCCGCTTCGATCTGGATGCGAAAACCCAGGCCCTGCCCGTTGGCTCCAAAGAACTCACCCACAATGGCCCCAATCATGGCCAGGGTTGTACCCAGCTTGAGGGCGTTGAATATGAAGGGTAGTGCGTTGGGCAGTCGAAGCCAGCGGTACTGCTGCACCTCACTGGCCGCATATGAGCGCATCAGATCCAGCGAGAGCGGGTTGACCTCGGTCAGACCTCGAAAGGCATTCACCACCATAGGAAAAAACACCGTAATGGCTACGATGACGGCCTTGGAGGGCCAGTCGATTCCAATCATCTTGACCAGCACCGGGGCCAGGGCCACAATCGGGATGCTGCTAAAGACCGTGGCATAGGGCAAAAGACCGCGCTCGAGGAAGACGTAGCGGCTCACCAGCAAAGCCGTGAGCAAACCCAGGCTGCAACCGACCAGGTAGCCCACCATAGCCTCCAGCACCACGGTCTGGTAAGCGTCTCGCAAAAGCACGTCCCGCACCTCCAGCAGGGTCGAGAGCACCCGGCTAGGGGTAGGAATCAAGCCCGTAGGAACCTGATAGGCCCGCAACAGGGCCTCGGCAGCCACCACCACCGCGAGAAGCGTGAGGGCGGCTGGCGTGAAGCCAATAACCGGGTTGGTGATGTTTACAAACTGCTGGGCCACCCTGGCAATGCCCCACACCACCAGCAAGAAGCCCAACCCAATCAGGAGCTTCTGGGCACCGGAAGCCGGTTCGGACATGTCCCACCAGGCTGCGATGAACCAGAGCAACAACCCAAACCCAAGCCCCAGCAATAGCCACCCCGACCCGTATCTGGCAGCAGGCCCGTATAACGAGCTCACGAACGCACCTCCCCCCGCGTAGCCAGCCGGGTCTCTTTTGTGGGCACAGCCACCACCTGGCTCGAGCGTCGCCAAGGCGTAAGCAGGCGCTCGAGCCAGTTCACCAAAGCCACCAGCAAAATGCCCAGCACCGCCGAAGAAAGCATGATCACCCACATCGCCACCACATCCGAGGCCCTCGAGTTCTCCGCCAGCATCTTGCCGATGCCCTGAAAGCTGATGGTGGAGATTTCAGCCACAATGGCCCCGATCAAAGCCGCCGTCATGGCCACCTTGAAGGCGGTAAACAAATAGGGCACCGAGGCCGGAAAGCGCAGCTTGAGGTAGGTCTGCCAGTTGTTGGCGTTATAGGTTTTCATCAGGTCGAGGGCCAGGGGGTCGGGGCTTTTGAGCCCCTTGGCCACCCCGATGGTGATGGGGAAAAAAGCGATATAAGCCGCAATGATGGCCTTGGGCAGCCAGCCCTGCACCCCATACTGCCCCAGCAAGACCACCAGCATGGGCGCAATGGCGATGATGGGCACGGTTTGCGAGGCCACAATCCAGGGCAGCAAGGCCCGCTCGAAGGCCCTCGAGGCCACCATCCCGATGGCAAAGAAGAAGCCCACCAGCGTCGCCAGCAGCAAGCCCACCAGCGTCTCGAAGGCAGTCACGGCCGCATTGATGGGTATGGCATTGGGCGAGTTGAGGGGAAACATCAGGTTGGCAAAACCGTTCCAAAGCTGCTGCGGCGAAGGCAGCACCGGGCTTCTGAGCTGGGTCGCACACTCGAAAGCGGTCTTGCAGGGCAGGGCTGCGCCTGTATCCAAAGCCCGCTGGGCTGCCGGGATATTGGCCAGGTACATGATGGGCCAGTACAGCGCTACCACCACCAGCGCCACCACCAGCATCGGCACCAGGTTGGGCGAGAGGCGCATCACTCGGTCACCTCGTAGCCGTGGCCTTTGCGCAGGGCTTCGCGCACCTCGGTGGCCAGCTCGAAAAAGCGGGCGGTCTCGCGGGTCTCGAAGGTACGGGGCTGGGGCAGGTCTACCGGTATGACGGTCTCGATTTTTCCGGGGCGGGGGGTCATGACCACAATGCGGGTTGAGAGAAACACCGCCTCGGGGATGGAGTGGGTCACGAAAATCACGGTTTTGCCCGTCTCCCGCCACAAGCGCAAAAGCTCCAAGTTCAGGTTCTCGCGGGTAATCTCGTCCAGGGCCCCAAAAGGCTCGTCCATGAACAAAAGCTGGGGGTCGATGGCCAACGCCCGCGCGATGGAGACCCGCTGTTGCATCCCGCCCGAAAGCTGCCAGGGGTAGTGCCGGGCGAACTTCTCCAGTCCCACCAGCGTCAGCATCTGTTCGGCCCTGGCCTTGCGCTCAGGCGGCGGAAAGTTCATCACCTCCAAAGGCAGCATCACGTTCGAGAGCACCGTGCGCCACTCCATCAGGGTAGGGGCTTGAAAAACATAGCCATAGGCCCGGCTTTTCCGCGCTTCCTCGGGAGTTTTACCCCCGATGCGGATGGTGCCCGCAGAAGGCTTTATCAGGTCGGCCAGCAAGCGCAACAAGGTGGTCTTGCCGCAACCCGACGGCCCAATCAGGCTGATGAACTCGCCCGGGGCAATCTCGAGGTTGGCGTCTTTGAGCGCCACCGTTCCGTTCTGAAACACCATCGAGACCCCCTGCACCGATACAATTGCGCCAGGGTTGGAACCTTTAGCGGATAGCTCTGAAGCGGTATTGGCTTGCATCATGTTCGTTCCTATTTGTGCCGGTTGCCGGTCAGGGCTGCGGTCAGGCCCAGCCCGATATAGATGCCCCCGGTGACGAGCCGCTGCCCCTGGGCAAAGCGCGGCTCACGGGCTTTGCGACGCAGCCAGCCCCCGAGTGAGCTGGACAAAAAGGCGTAGGCCCCATCGCTAAGGGTTGCCAGAGCAATAAACACTACCCCCAACAATAAAAACTGCAACCAGGCCGCACCCCGGGCCGGGTCCACAAACTGCGGCAGGAAGGCAAAAAAGAACAGGGCGGTCTTGGGGTTGAGGACATTGACCACGAACCCTTGCAGAAAAATTTGCCGCAAGGGCTGGCGTGCTGCCGCACCGAGCTCGAGGGGCTCCCTGGAAAACCACGTCCGCAGGCCCAAGTACACCAGATAGGCCGCACCCGCATACTTAACCAGACTGAACGCCAGGGCGCTGGAAAGCAAAATGGCCGAAAGGCCCAGGCTGGCCATCAGCACGTGCACCATACCCCCACACTGGATGCCCAGAACGCTGGCCACACCCGCCGCAGATCCCTGAGCGGCGCTGCGTGTAACGATATAGAGCACCGCCGGCCCCGGAATCAGGAGCAAGGCCAGGCTGGCCAAGGCAAACACAAGCAGTTGGTCTGGGGGTATTAGCATCTCGATCTACCTCTTAGTGGGATTTTACTGGGGTTTGCATAAATATTCATTCAGCGCCTATCTCCTCCTAAAGTCCCTTTGCGCCAGTACCAAGAGGAGTCCGCCAACCACCGCAAAAAGCGCCCATGCCGAACTGCCCCCAAGCGCCAGGATTGCAGCTATCCACAGGCAGATCCCACCCAGCAAATTCAAAACCCATCTCGGCTTCATCTAAAAGTACATGGGCTCGCGCCGCAGGAACTTACCCCGCCCTTTCTCGCCGACAAACTGCCCGTCCCGCACCGCCACCTTGCCGCGCACCGTTACCACGCTGGGCCTGCCGTCAATCTCGAAGCCTTCAAAGCCGTTGTAGTCGTTGTTAACGTGCTGGGTCTTGACCGAGATGGTGCCGCGGTAGTGGGGGTCGTAGACCACCAGGTCGGCATCGCTGCCCACCGCGATGGTGCCTTTGCGGGGGAAGAGCCCAAACAGCTTGGCAGCCTTGGTGCTGGCGGCATCCACGAAGCGGTGTATGTCCAGATGGCCCCGGCTCACACCATAGGTGTAGAGCAGGTTCACTCGGTCTTCGATGGCCGGGATGCCGTTGGGGATGGCAGTAAAGGCATCTTTGCCCATTAGCTTCTGCTCGGTGTCGAAGGGGCAGTGGTCGGTGCCCACGGTGTCAATGAAGCCCTGGGCCAGCGCGTCCCACAGCGCTTTTTGGTTGCGCTTATCGCGCAGCGGGGGCGACATGATGTACTTCATGGCCTCTACCCCACCCCGCTCGGCGTAGGTTTTGTCGAGCAAGAAGTGCGGAATCACCGATTCGATAAAGATGGGCACCCCCCTCGATTTAGCGGCCATGGCCGCATCCAGGGCCGGCTTGCAGGAGAGGTGCACCACATAGCCGGTAGCCCCGGTGTTCTCGAGGAAGGTGGCAAAGCGCGCCGTACCTTCGGCCTCCACCGACTCAGGCCGGCTGGGCTCGTGCCACTCGGGGCCGGTTTTGCCCTCGGACAGTAGCTTTTGCTGCAGCTGCCCCACCAGCTCGGCGTTCTCGCAATGGGCTGTCACGATGACTCCCAGTTCCTTGGCCAGCCGCAAGGTCTGGTACATCTCCCCATCGTCGACGCCGAAGAAGTTTTTGTAGGAGAGGAAGATTTTGAAGGAGCTGATGCCGTCGGCCACGATCTCCCGTAGCTGCCCCTCGGTTTTATCGTCGAACTTGGAGACCGCCATGTGGAAGGTGTAGTCGCAGTAACTGTTGCCCTCGGCCTTGCTCTTCCAGAGTTGATAGCCCTCGAGCGCATCGTCGTTGCGGCTGGGGCAGCACATTTCAATGTAGGTGGTGGTGCCCCCCATCAAGGCCGCCTTGGAGCCGGTCTCGTGGGTGTCCTTGGCAAAGGTGGCCATAAAAGGCAGGTAGATGTGCACGTGGGGGTCAATGAAGCCCGGAAACACGTATTTTCCGGTAGCGTCAATCACTTCTGTGCCGGGCGGAACTTCTAGGTTCTGCCCGATGCGGCTAATGGTTTCGCCCTCGGCGTAGATATCGGCCTTATACCGGCTGTCTGCGGTAACAATTTCACCGTTTTTGATGAGCAGTCCCATACGCACCTCCGTAGATGTAATCGTCCTGGGGAACCAGGTCTTTAGCCATAACGTGCTCGAGGCCCCCCAAGGCCGGCCCTACTCAAACACCCCGCGATAGATTTGGGGCAGCGTGATCTGCCCATCCAAACAAGGCAGCGGGATGTTGCCGTCCCCGGTGAGGTCTTGATGGTTCCAGTGCCCCGCCTCGTCGCGGTACCAGTGCCGCACAAACAGGGTGTCCTGATCGACCACCAGATAGGTGCGAAGGCTGGGGAGACGGGTGTACTCCAGATACTTTTCGCGCAAGTCCACGCTTGCGGTAGATGGCGACAGCACCTCGACCAGAATGCAGGGCTCGGTTTCGTAGTATTCGTCAGGTAGCAACTTGTCGCACACCACCATCACGTCTGGATAGTAAAAGGCCTGCTCGGTGTCGTAGCTGCCCTCCCGGCCCACCCGCAGCTTCATGCCCTCAAGGTAGACCCGGCATGGCCTGCCCTGGGCCATCTGCCAGCACAGGGCGTGAATGTTCCCCGCGACGCGGTTGTGGCGGCTGCTCCCGCCCGCCATCGCATACACCTGGCCCCCCACGTACTCCCGGCGAACCGGGGAGACCTGCTCACTGCTAAGGTACTCCGCAACGCTCATGGGTTTGGCAACCGGCTTGACCATAGACCTAGTGTAACTTCTCCAGGACAGGATTTACCTTGACGTTTTGCCGTTATACGTTCGGCATCTCTTAGTGAATCTCAATCCCCATCTCTTCCCGATACCGCTTCATGGCCTCCCAGTCGGTACCTACCTCGGGCCGGGCCTGGGTGAGTTGGTCCCAGGTGATGGAGGGGCGCCCCGAGGGCAGCTCGACCATCTCGATGCAGCCATCCACCGGGCAGACGTTGTAGCAAAGGCGGCAGCCCACGCAGTCGTCCTCGCGCACCACCGGCTGGGGGCGGGTGCTCACCGCCTCGTGTTTGCCGTTGGAGTGAACATCGTAGCGGTAAGGCGGTACCACCTGGCCGCTAGCATCTACCAGATCAATGCACTGGTGGGCCGTATCGTTGCAGGCCACATAGCAAAGGTTGCAGCGGATGCATTTGTCGGGGTCGATGCGGGCCACCGCCCGGAAGGAGAGGTCGAAGTCCTTGAAGTCGGAAATACGGTGAAGGCTTTTGCCCACCACATCGGAGATAGTCTTGAAGCCTTTGGCATCCATCCAGGCATTGAGCCCGTCGGTCAGGTCTTCGATGATGCGAAAACCATAGTGCATCACGGCGGTGCACACCTGAAGGCTGGTCGCACCCAGCAACAAAAACTCTGCCGCATCTCGCCAGGTTGAGATACCGCCCATACCGCTGATAGGCACACCAGACTGCTTCACCACCGGATCTACGCCCAGAGAAGACAGCATGTTCAGCGCGATAGGCTTAACGGCGGGCCCCGCGTAGCCACCATGACCACCCTTACCCCCGATGCTTGGGGTGATCTCGAGGGTGTCCAGATCTATCCCGATGATAGAGTTGATGGTGTTAATGAGCGAAAGCCCGTTGGCCCCCGCCGCCAGGGCCGCCCGCGCCGGTGGCACCACCGAGGCCACGTTGGGGGTGAGCTTTACGATTACCGGAATCTTAGCGACATCCATCACCCACCGGGTAATCTGCTGGCAGTACTCGGGCACCTGCCCCACGGCGCTGCCCATGCCCCGCTCGCTCATGCCGTGGGGGCAGCCGTAGTTGAGCTCGATGCCGTCGGCGCCGGTGTCTTCGATCTTGAGGATGATGTCCCGCCAAGCCTCGGGGGTAGACTCCACCATGGCCGAAACAATCACCGCCCGGTCGGGCCAGTGGCGCTTCACATCCCGTATCTCCCGCAGGTTGACCTCCAGCGGCCGGTCGGAAATTAGCTCTACGTTGTTAATGGCCAGCATCTTCTGGCCCCCATAGTGCCAGGCCCCATAACGGTTAGACACGTTGAGCACGGGGGCCCCGATGGTTTTCCAGACCGCCCCGCCCCAACCGTACTCGAAGGCCCGGTGCACCTGGGCCCCGGAGTTGGTGGGGGGGGCCGAGGCCAACCAGAAGGGGTTGGGCGACTTGATGCCAGCAAAGTTGATACTGAGGTCTGCCATAAAACTCCTTCACTTGCTTTAGCCCCTTCTCCACTTGTGGGAGAAGGAGTTTAATCAATCGTCTGCTGCCACGCCAGCACTTGGGACGAGCTTGCGGTGTATCGCACGGGCTGCCAGCTTGCCGTCCTGCACGGCCATCACAGTGGAAGCCGAGCCTTTGGCGCGGATGCAGTCGCCACCTGCGTAAACTCCCGGCAGGCTGGTCTGGTAGTCCTGGTCTACCTTGATAAAGCCTTTCTCGGTCTCGAGGTCTAAGAGCTTTGCCACCGCAGGCTTTTCCTGGCCAATGGCCTTCACCACCTGGTCACAAGGCAGCACAAACTCAGAACCTGGCACTGGCACTGGAGCAGGCCGGCCCGTAGCGTCTGGCGCGCCCAGCTGCATCCGCACGCACCTCAAGCCGGTTACTTTGCCGTCCTGAACCAGCACCTCTACCGGCTGGGTAAGGAAGCGAAACTCAATTCCTTCTTTTTTAGCAAACTCAAACTCATGGGGATAAGCAGTCATCTCCTTTTGCGTACGGCGATAGACCATCGTAACGCGCTCAGCCCCCAGGCGCTTGGCGATGGTGGCACAGTCCACAGCGGTATTGCCTGCTCCTATCACCACCACCTCACGCCCCACCTGCAAAGCCCCTGGGTTCATCTTGGAGGTCTCGATATAGCCAAGGCCATCTACAATAAACTCCTCACCAGGAATGCCCAGCGGGGGCACTGCGCCCAGACCCACGCTCAGGAAAACCGCATCAAAGTTGTTGCGAACCTCTTCCCAGCTGAGGTTTTGCCCCAGCTCCATCTGGGTTTTTATCTCGACCCCAAGGCGTTTGACCATCTCGGCCTCGGCCAGGGCCACTTCCACCGGTTCGCGCAGTACAATAATGCCGTACGTTGAAAGGCCATTGGGGAGTTCACGCTTCTCAAACACCGTTACGCTGTGGCCAAGTTTGGCAAGCTCTCCAGCGCAGGTCAGGCCTGCTGGCCCAGCCCCAATTACTGCAACCTTTTTACCGGTAGGCACACCGGGCTTAAACACATCAATGCCCCGCTGGTAAACGTAGTCGGTGGCGTAGCGCTGCAACCGCCCGATCATGATCGGTTTATGCTCGGCCCCCAGTACACAAGCCCCCTCGCATAGCTCTTCTACTGGACAAACCCGTGCACACGTAGCGCCCATCAGGTTGGACTCCAGAATCGTCCGAGCCGAGCCCACCAGGTTCCCTGTAGCAATTTTCTTGATGAAGCGGGGAATATCGATGTGGGTCGGACAGGCCTGGGTACAGGGTGCGTCGTAGCAGTAGAGACACCGGTGGGCCTCGACCACTGCTTCGTGGTCGCTCAGGGGCGGGTGGTACTCACTCAGCACTTCCTCGGGTTTGATAACCTGCACACTTCCTCCTTTGCCAGCCGCTTGTGGAAGTTAAAAAGCCAAGAGACCTTCTCGGTGAGCGATTCACTAAGAAGGTTCGAGCCCTCGCGGGAGCCGATTTAACCCAAATGACCAGGTTATTGATAGTGAATATAAGGACTGAGGCAGAAGCTTGTCAAGCATTTCCGCGCATCCGGCATCCTCCCGGGCTTTTTATGATGACTAAGGGGCCTTCTTTTGCGTAATAGTAAAAAAACGTAGCCTCATTATGTCTTGACTTAAATAGTGATATGCTATATACATATTGCATGTCTTTGAAACGAACCCCATCTAAAAAGAACGCTGCTCGGGAACTGTTGCTGGACATCGCAACTGGCGCCGTTGCAGCCCTGCTGCTGGTGCTGTTTGCCCGAATGGTGCCCGCCTTTTAAGTCAGGCGGGGCCGGTTTTGTCATAACCGGTATGGCCTGTCCCAGATGCACTGTTCTGACCCAGGTCAGGTTCGCTTTACCAAGGGCCTCGCCAGCGCTCCAATGCAGAACAGGCTGGTTGGGAAAAATTGCGCCTAAAATCACAGCATGTACGAGACGCTCGAGGGTACGGTAGTCCACGCGCAGGTCGCTAATATTCACGGAGTAGTTTTTTACGATGTGGTTTTGCAAACCCCAGAGGGAAGGCGCCGTTTACGCTTTCAGGACACCTTTTTGAACCCGCCCCCTAGGGAAGGCGAGCATCTACGGCTCGAACTCATTTTGGGCAACGTTAACGAAGTCAGGCGAATTGCTGCACCTTAGCGGTGCTGTGGGGGTAGCTGATGATGGGTTTCAGAAGCCAAGCTAAACCAACCTTGAGCAAAGAAGGCTCAAGTTCGCTAAGTGTAAGATTTGACCCTATCCCAGCCCCATCTGCCTTTAGAATCTAAGGTATATATCGCTCCCAGTACAGCCGCGAGAGCGACGAATCATAGGCAGAACATAGGAGATAGATACCATATGCGCTTAGAACTACCGGTCATTCCACTGCGAAACACCGTTATCCTTCCCCACACCACCACCCCGGTGGATGTGGGCCGCGCTAAAAGCAAGCGCGCAGTCGAAGAAGCAATGGGGGCCGACCGGTTGATCTTCCTGGTAGCACAGCGTGACCCGGAGGTTGACGACCCCACCCCCGATGACCTGTATGTGTGGGGTGTACAGGCCGTGGTAAAGCAGGCCATGCGCCTACCCGATGGCACCCTGCAGGTGATGGTGGAGGCCCGGGCCCGGGCCGAAGTCAAGGACTATATCCCAGGCCCCTACCTGCGGGCCCGCGGCGAGGTGTTCACGGAAAACTTCCCTGCCGACGATACGGTGGTGCGGGTTTTGGTTGAAGAACTCAAGGATTCTTTCGATAAATACGTGGCAAGCCACAAATCGCTGCGGCTCGACCGCTACCAGCTGGAAGCGGTCAAGGGTACCAGCGATCCGGCCATGCTGGCCGACACCATCGCCTATCATGCCACCTGGACGGTGGCCGAGAAGCAGGAAATCCTCGAGCTCACCGACCTCGAGGCTCGGCTCAAAAAGGTGCTGGAGTTCCTTAGCCGCGACCTCGAGCGCTTCGAGCTGGACAAACGCGTGGCCCAGCGGGTTAAAGACCAGATGGACACCAACCAGCGCGAGTACTACCTGCGCGAGCAGATGAAGGCCATCCAGAAAGAACTTGGCGGCGAGGATGGCCTGGGCGACCTCGAGGCGCTGCGCAAGAAAATCGAGGAAGTGGGCATGCCCGAGGCGGTCAAGACCAAAGCCCTCAAAGAGCTAGACCGGCTCGAGCGTATGCAGCAGGGCAGCCCCGAGGCCACCGTGGCCCGCACCTACCTGGATTGGCTGACCGAGGTGCCCTGGAGCAAAGCAGACCCCGAGGTGCTGGACATCGCCCACACCCGCCAGATTCTGGATGAGGATCACTACGGCCTGAAGGACGTCAAGGAACGCATTCTGGAATACCTGGCGGTGCGACAGCTCACGCAGGGGCTGGATGTGCGAAATAAAGCGCCCATCCTGGTACTGGTAGGGCCGCCGGGTGTGGGCAAGACCTCTTTGGGCCGCTCCATTGCCCGTAGCATGAACCGCAAGTTCCATCGTATCAGCCTGGGTGGTGTGCGCGACGAGGCCGAAATTCGCGGCCACCGCCGCACCTACATCGGGGCCATGCCCGGAAAGCTGATCCATGCCATGAAGCAGGTGGGGGTGGTAAACCCCGTCATCCTACTGGACGAGATTGACAAGATGAGCTCGGACTGGCGCGGCGACCCTGCAAGCGCCATGCTGGAGGTGCTGGATCCCGAGCAAAACAACTCCTTCACCGACCACTACCTCGATGTCCCCTACGACCTCTCCAAGGTGTTCTTCATCACCACCGCCAACACCCTGCAAACCATCCCCCGACCCTTGCTCGACCGCATGGAGGTCATCGAGATTCCGGGCTACACCAACATGGAGAAGCAGGCCATTGCCCGGCAATACCTCTGGCCCAAACAAGTTAAGGAATCGGGCATGGAAGGCAAAATAGAGGTTACCGACGCCGCCATTCTGCGGGTGATCTCCGAGTACACCCGCGAGGCCGGGGTACGGGGCCTCGAGCGCGAACTGGGCAAAATTGCCCGCAAGGGGGCCAAGTTCTGGCTCGAGGGGGCCTGGGAGGGGCTTCGCACTATCGACGCCTCGGACGTACCCACCTATCTGGGCATACCCCGCTTCCGCCCCGACAAAGCCGAGAGCGAGCCCCAGGTCGGTACGGCCCAGGGTCTGGCCTGGACGCCGGTGGGCGGCACCCTGCTGACCATCGAGGTCGCCGCTGTGCCGGGCAGTGGCAAGCTGAGCCTTACAGGTCAGCTGGGCGAGGTGATGAAGGAGTCGGCCCAGGCCGCCCTAACTTATCTGCGAGCTCACACCCAGGAGTACGGCCTACCAGAAGACTTCCACAACAAAGTAGACCTTCACGTACACGTACCCGACGGTGCCACCCCCAAAGACGGCCCCAGCGCAGGCATCACCATGGCTACCGCCATCGCCAGTGCCCTTAGCCGCCGTCCAGCCCGCATGGACATCGCCATGACCGGCGAGGTTAGCCTGCGCGGCAAGGTAATGCCCATTGGCGGCGTGAAGGAAAAACTACTGGCCGCCCACCAGGCCGGCATTCACAAGGTTGTGTTGCCCAAGGACAACGAACCCCAGCTCGAGGATCTGCCCAGGGAAGTGCTGGAAGGGCTGGAAATTAAGCTGGTCGAGGATGTGGGCGAGGTGCTGGAGTACCTTCTGTTGCCCGAGCCAGCCATGCCCCCCGTGGTGCAGACCAACGAAAACCGCCAGCAGCCCGGCGCCGGTGCCTGACCCAATTTAGTAAGCGATTAAGCCCCCATATGGGGGCTTTTTCCATGCTCGTAGGGGATTTCCTGCTATTCGTGAGTATCCCACAAGGCTTTCCAGAAACGCTCCTGTAGCTGTGGCTCCACCAGCAAGCCACCCCCCCGTTTGCGGCGTACCCTGGGCTGCCCGTGCAAACCCTGTTGAGCCAGTACCCGGGCAACCTCTTCCAGCGCCCGGCCCAGATCGCGCGTAGGCCGGTAATAGATTTCACGCCGAAGCTTCCCCAGGGCATCAAAATACTCCACCTGCACCACCGCCCGGCCCTGCTCGAGCCACACCAGCACCTGATCCAGCCTTGCTTCCACCTCTTTAGATTACGCCAGAGGAGCCAGCTATTTGCCAGCCGGTGCTGTATTGCTAAAAAAATAAGCGCAGCTATTTAGCGCTGCGCTTATTGCACGACCAGTCCGCTACTGAAACCTAAAGTTTCTTGAGGGACTGAACCAGTTGCCCCAGTACGTTTTGGGCATCGCCATAGAGCATCCGGGTGTTGTCGGCGTAGAACAGCTCGTTTTCTACCCCCGCGAAACCTTTGCCCTGGCCCCGCTTAATCACGATGGCGTTCTTGGCCTTATCCACCTCTAAAATCGGCATGCCATACAGCGGCGAGCCCTTGCGCCGGGCAGCGGGGTTCACTACGTCGTTGGCGCCGATGACCACTGCCACATCGGCTTGGGGGAACTCGGGGTTGATGTCTTCCAGGTCGTAGAGCTTCTCGTAGGCTACCCCGGCCTCAGCTAGCAACACGTTCATGTGGCCGGGCATACGGCCTGCCACCGGGTGAATGGCAAACTTGACTTCGATACCTTTGGCCTCGAGCACATCCGCCAGCTCACGCAGTTTGTGTTGGGCCTGGGCCACCGCCATGCCATAGCCCGGCACAAAAATCACCTTGGAGGCATAGGCCAGCATGACCGCGGCGTCCTCGAGGTCAATCGGCTTGAGGCTACCCTTAACCTCGCCGCTGTCCTGCTCTACACCAAACCCGCCCACCAGCACGCTCCACAAGCTGCGGTTCATGGCCTTGGCCATCAGCAGGGTGAGCAGGGTACCGGCGGCCCCCACCACTGTACCGGCCACGATGAGGGCAGCATTGCCGATGGCAAAGCCTTCAAAGCCCACCGCCAGCCCGGTAAAGGCGTTGTAGAGCGAGATCACCACCGGCATATCACCCCCGCCAATCGGCAGGGTCATGAGCACCCCAAAACCCAACGCCAGCAGGAAGAACACCAGAATCAAGGGCCCCGACTGGGTGAGGAGCACCATTATGGCCAGCACCAAAGCCCCCACCCCCACCGCCGCATTGACCAGCTTCTGGGCAGGGAACTGGATAGGCCGGCTCGACATCAGGCCCTGGAGTTTGGCAAAGGCGATTAGGCTGCCGGTAAAGGAAATCGAGCCGATCAAAGCCCCCAGGATGGCCAGGAGCTTGAGCCCCTGGGCCTCACCGAACTCCCCCCGCAAAAGCTCAACCGCCGCGATGGCCCCTGCAGCACCCCCCCCCATGCCGTTGTAGATGGCCACCATCTGGGGCATATCGGTCATCTGTACCCGCTTGGCGGCAATCCAGGCCACCACCGTACCGAGGATGACCGCCAGAATCATCAGACCCTGGTTGTGCAGGCCGGGGACAAAAAAGGTAACCAGGGTAGCCGCGACCATCGCCACCCCAGCCCAGATCACCCCACTGCGGGCCGTATTGGGCGAGGACATGCGCTTCAGGCCCAGGATGAAAAGGAAGGCCGTAACAAAGTAAATAAGCTCGACGAAGTTTTCCATAACTGCGGATCGCAAAAGCAGATAGCCAAGTAGCCCTGGGGCTACCGGCGGTCTGTCTTAAGCTACTGACCCCCCTTCGGCTTCCGCTCGAACATTTCCAGCATCCGCTCGGTTACGGCATAGCCCCCAGCAGCATTGGCCGCGCCCAGAATCACCCCAAAAAAGCCAATGGCCTGTTCTAAGGGTGTTTCGGCGTGGCCCAGCACCACCATAGCCCCCACCACCACAATGCCGTGGATGAAGTTGGAACCCGACATCAGGGGGGTGTGCAAAATAACCGGCACCCGGCTAATCACTTCGTATCCGGTAAAAGCCGCCAACAAAAAGATATACAGCGCAGCCCAGGTTGAGTCCATCACGCACCTCCTACCAGCGCCCGGGTGGGCGCATGGGTGATCTCGCCTTGGTGGGTCAGAAGAGCCCCTGCCAGAATTTCGTCGCCCCAGTCGGGCGCAAGCTGCCCATCTTTGATAAGCAGCTTGGATAGGTTGTAGAGGTTTTTGGCGTACATCTCGCTGGCGTGCACCGAAAGCGCACTGGGCAGGTTCAAAGGCCCCACCACCCTGACCCCGCCGACCTCGAGGGTCTGTCCAGGCTGGGTTAGCTCGCAGTTGCCACCAGACTCAGCAGCCAGGTCTACAATCACCGCGCCAGGGCTCATGCGCTCCACCATGTCTTTGGTAATGAGGATGGGCGCTTTGCGGCCCGGAATCTGGGCGGTGGTGATCACCGCATCCATGCTGCCCACTTCTTTGGCCAGGGCCTCGTGCTGAATTTTCTTTTCTTCTTCGGTTAGCTCGCGGGCATAGCCCCCTTCGCCCTCGGCGCTGATGGGCAGCTCAATCACCTTGGCCCCCAGCGAAAGGGCCTGCTCGGCAGCGGCTTTGCGCACATCGTAGGCCCAGACGTTAGCCCCCAGGCGGCGCGCAGTGGCGATGGCCTGCAAGCCCGCCACCCCCACACCCATCACCATCACCTTGGCCGGACGGATGGTACCAGCGGCCGTGGTGAGCATGGGGAAGAAGCGGCTGCTCTCGCGGGCCGCAATCAGGGCCGCCACGTACCCGGCCACGGTGGCCTGGGAAGACAGCACATCCATGCTCTGGGCACGGGTGATGCGGGGCACCAGCTCCATAGCCAGGGCGGAAATCTTGCCCGTAGCCATGGCCTGCACCCGCGACGGGTTGCGGTGGGGGTACATCAGGCCCGCCACAATGGTACCGGGCTCGAGCTGGGCCAGGTCAGGCTCTTCCAGGGGCTGCACGGTAAACACCACCTGTGCACCTTTGAATAGCTGGTCTCTGGTAACCACGTCAGCCCCAGCGTTGCGGTAAGCGTCGTCGCTGTAGTAGGCCTGGGCGCCTGCGCCCGTCTCGAGGCGTACCGCCCAGCCTTCCTTGATCAGACGGCCCACTATCTCTGGCGTAAGCGCCACCCGGCGTTCGCCCGGGGCGGTCTCTTTGGGAACTGCGATTAAAACCATTGAACCTCCTATAAAAAACGTGCCGCAGCGTTGGTATACCTTCTCCGCAGGGAAGTATACCAGTGTGGGAATAGAGAGCAACGTCCCGTTCCAAACAGTTGACCTTAGTTCGCCCACATCAATACAATCACTTTTGTTCAGATAAGGAGCGCTTGTGGATTTCCAGGGAAAAGTGGTGGTCGTGACCGGGGGCGCTTCGGGCATGGGGGAAGCTACGGCACGAGAGTTTGCTCGTTCAGGCGCCCACGTGGTGATTGTGGATCGCAACCAGGAGCGCGCCCCACAGATCGCCAGTGAGATCGACGCAGGGGCCCAGGTTGGGGATGTGAGCGATTCGGCTTTTTGCAACGCGGTGGTAGCAGATACCCTGGCCCGGTACGGTCGGCTCGATGTGCTGGTCAATGCAGCAGGCATCATCGTGCGGGCCAGCGGCGAGGAGACCAGCGACGAGCAGTGGCAGCGCATCATGGCCGTGAACGTGAGCGGCACCTTCTTTATGTGCCGGGCTGCCATCAAAGCCATGAAACCCCAGGGCAGCGGCGCCATCGTCAATTTTGGCTCCATCTGGGGCGAGCTGGGGGCCGCTGGGGTGGCCGCCTACTGCGCCAGCAAGGGGGCGGTGCACAACCTTACCCGCGCCCTGGCCCTCGACCATGCCAAAGACGGCATCCGCATCAACGCGGTCTGCCCCGGCGAGGTCAACACCCCTATGCTCCAGTCCGAGCGCAAGGAACCCGTCACCCCCGAACTGCTGCAACGCCTGGCCGAGACTGTGCCGATGGGCCGCCTGGCCGACCCGCGCGAGATTGCCCAGGTGGTGCTTTTTCTGGCCTCGAGCCAAGCCAGCTACATGACCGGCTCGCTGGTACTGGTAGACGCCGGGTTCGCAGCCCGCTAAAGTACCGGCTGGCTACAAACTCACCCGAAGGGAGCACGTCATGGAATACCGCAATCTGGGCCGAACCGGCGTCAAGGTCGCGCCTTTGGCCCTGGGAACCGACAACATCCTGAACCCCACCCCCGAAAAAGAAGCCCAAAAGATGATTTTGCGCGCCATAGAGGCCGGTATCAACCTGATTGACACTTCCAATAGCTACATGCAGGGCGAGGCCGAGCGGGTGATCGGCCAGACCCTCAAAGAAAGCGGCCTGCGCGAGCAGGTAATTGTGGCTACCAAAGCCCACTACCCCACCGGCCCCGGCCCCAACGACCGGGGGAACTCGAGGCTCCACCTGATGCGGGCTTGTGAAGACTCGCTAAAGCGCCTGCAGACCGACCACATTGACCTGTACCAACTGCACCGCCCGGTCTTCGACATGCCCATTGACGAGACCCTCGCGGCCCTGACCGACCTGGTGCGCCAGGGCAAGGTGCGCTACATCGGCAGTTCCACCGCTCCGGCCTGGAAGGTGCTGGAGGGCATACTGGTGAGTGAGCTGAAGGGCTACGTGCGTTTTATATCCGAGCAGCCACCCTACAATTTGCTGGATCGGCGCATCGAGAACGAGCTAATTCCCATGGCCCAGGCCTATGACCTGGCCCTGTTGCCCTGGTCTCCCCTGGCCATGGGGATGCTGGCCGGGCGCTACACCGACCAGGAGCTTCGCCCGGAAGGTTCCCGCGCCCGTTTGAGGGGCGGAATTTATGCTGAGCGGGTCTCTGATCGGGCCGTACAGATGGGCAACCGTTTTGTAAAACTGGCCCGCGAGGCCGGCTACGACCCCGCCCAACTAGCCATCCTGTGGGTCAAGGATCAGCCGGGCATCACAGCGCCCATCATCGGGCCTAAGAGCTTAGAACAGCTCGAGCACCTCCTCCCGGTGCTGGAGATGTCCTTACCTGAGGACATCCGGGCCGCCTGCGATGGGTTGGTGCCGCCAGGCAGCGCGGTAGCCAACTTTCACAACTCGGCCCCCTGGATGAAAATGCAGCTGGAGGTAGGTTGAGCCAGCCCAATTTGGAAACTCATACCAGATTCGGTTAGTTCGTCACCGTTCGGTGACGAACTAACCCGACCGAAGGGAGTGCTCTAGGATTCAAAAAGATAGCCTCTTAACACTTTTTGTTTGAAGATTATCTTTTTGAATCCGGTATCAGAAGCCCTTCAGCGCCCCCCGCAATAGCATAACGCCCGGCCATACATTGGCCGGGAATTTGAAACAAAAAGCGCACTTGCCTCGCTTGATTCAATACTTTTACCTGAGGCGGGCAGCTTTGAGCCAAACTGTATATAACGCTTAAGGCAGATTTACTGTGCTGGATTCGGAGAAGAGCCCACAGAGGCCGTAGCAGCCGAAGGTTTGGCACCGGGGGCCATGACCATGTTCATGTCCCGGCCCAGCATCTCTGGGCGCATTTCCACAAAACCAACACCTTCCAGATCTCTGGCAATGCGATCCAAAAGCTTGTAGCCCAGTTCCTGGTGGGCCATCTCACGCCCGCGGAACATAATCGTGACCTTGACCTTGTGCCCTTCCTCAAGGAAGCGCCTTATGTGCCCAAGTTTGGTGTTATAGTCGTGGGCCTCAATTTTGGGCCGGAGCTTCATGCTCTTGAGTTCGGTGCGCTTGGCTTTCTTGCGGGCCTCCTTCTCGGCTTGCTGCTGCTCGTAGCGCCACTTTCCGTAGTCGAGCAGTTTGGCGACCGGAGGAACCGCATTGGGCGAGACCAGAACCAGGTCATATTCGCGCTCTTTAGCCATGCGCAAGGCTTCACGGGTATCCACTACCCCAACCTGTGTGCCGTTTTCGTCAATCAGGCGTACCTGACGCACCCGAATCCGCTCATTTACTGGAACATCTTTGGTTATAAGTTCACCTCCGCAAGCAACAAACCCAGCTGAGTTGAGTTGCCTACATCCTCGAGTGTACACAAAAAGCGGGTTACGCGGCAACGCTTGGGTGCCATGGGGTGCATCTCAGCAATTCCGTACAGGGAAAGCCCTCCACCTCAGGGCCTCGAAGGCCACCAGCGGATGGGAACTACATAGCTGGGCGCGGTGGGCTGCTGTGCGCGAAGCCCCAGGGCGACTCCACTGCATCCCCGAGCGTTTCATGCGGGCACCGAT
>NZ_JHVI01000024.1 GCF_000620065.1 Meiothermus cerbereus DSM 11376
CCCAGCCCCGCCGTGAGGCCCCCCAGCGCGCTGCTTAGCCCCGGCATGGCGTTGATGGCGCTCATCACCTGATCCAGGAAGCCCCGCACGGCCCCCACCACCCGCTGCACGGGGGGCAGGAAAACCTGACCCAGGGTGATGGCGATGGCCTGGAGGTCGTTGCGCAAAAGCTGGAGCTGGTTGGCGGTGGTGGCCGAGCGGCTGGCGAACTCCTGCCCTACGCTGCCCGCGTAGGCCTGGCTGTCCCCCACCAGCTTATAACCCTGCTCCACCAGCGGCAGCGCCTTGGCCAGCCGGGCGATATCGTCGGCGTATTCCTGGCCGAAGATCAGGCTCAAGACCTTGAGCGGGTCTTTGGAGTTGTTGACGGTGCGCAGGAAGTCCAGGATGGCCCCCTGGGCGTTCTTGCGGATGGCCGCCTCCATGCCCTCGGCGCTGTAGCCGATGGCCTCGAGGCCCGTCTTGAGCTGCTTGCTCCCGGTGGTGGCGTTGGCCAGCTTGTTGATGAGGGCCTGCAAGCCGGTGGCCACCACCTCGGGCTGGGTGCCGGTGGCCAGCATCGCCGCCCCCAGCGCGGCCATCTGCTGGGCGGTGAGGCCCACCAGCTGCCCGGTGCCGCCGATGCGCCGCAGCACCTCCAGAATCTGCGGGGCGGTGGCGGCCATGTTGTTGGAGAGGTGGTTGACCGCGTCGGAGAGCTGCACCACCTGCGGCTGGGTCATGCCGAAAATGTTTCTCAGCTTGGCCAGGGTGTCCCCGGCCTCCTGGGCGGAGATATCGAAGGCCACCGCCACCTTGGCGGCATCCTCGGTAAAGCCGGCCAGCTCCTCCAGGGCAATTCCCGCCTGGCCGGCAGCAGCCGCGATCTGGGTCAGCTCGGCGGCGGAGCGGGGAATCTGGCGCGACAGGGCGATGAGCTGCTTCTGCAGCACCTCGGGGCCCAGCGCAGGGGTGAACTCCACCACCTTTTTCACATCGGCGAAGGCCGACTCGAACTCGATAGCGGCCCGGGTCGCCAGGCCGATCGGGGCGGCGACGGCCAGCGCAGCGGCGGCCAGCGAGGCCCCCATCTGGATGCGGTCGATGGCCGAGCTGGTCTGGACGGCGGCCCGCTCGAGGCCCCCCAGCGTGCGCACGATGTTGTTGGCCGGGCCGGAGATGCGATCGGCCAGGTCCACCAACACCTGCAGGCGCATGAGCTGGTTCAACTAACCCTCCGGTTTATCGGATTTCGAGCTTTCTTCCAGGGTGCGGAGGCGCTCGAGGGCGGCCTCGAGGTTGGCTTGCAGATAGGCCACGTTGAGTTCGGCCTGGGCCAGCTTCTGGGCCAAAATCTGCAGCGCGCGCTCCATATTGGGCTCGGGCATCAGGGCCTCCAGTTCTGCGGGATGCGGGCCAGGGTGGTGATGGTGTCCCACTGGGCCAGCGGGGTCAGGCGCAGGGCGCTCCTGCGCACAAACCACTTTCCGCGGTCGGCGCTGGTATTCTCGGCCACGCAGGGCTGGCCTTCGATCTCGCCAACGTAGATGCCAATGTGCCCCTCGTTGTCTGGCGCAGTTCGAGGGCTGGTGGGGGGTTCGTCGAAGTGGCGGCTACTGAAGAGCAAGTCGCCCGGCTGTAGCAGGCGCAGCAGGCTGGTACGCTGGCTGGGGTTGGCCGGGTCGTAATCGGCAGTGGAAATGGCCCAGCCCATCCGCTGCACACCCAACTCCACATCGTGCGCCCAGCGCGATTTATCGGGGTCAGCCTTGGTATCATCTAATATCCGGCTGTAGATTTTCCAACGGTTGGTATCAAGAGCCCGTGCCACCGCCTCAAAGGTAAAGGCCACGCACCACTTGCTGATGGTGGGAAATCCGGGCAACTCACGGCGAACAGCCTGGATAGCGATTTTGGCAATCTTGCTCAAGGTGCCCTCCAAAAGAAAAAGCCAGCCCCGAAGGGCTGGCTAGGTTGAGTGTAGTTTAGCAGTTTACGGCGGGTTTGGCTACCGAGCCATGCTCTTCAGCATACGCTGCAACACCTGCACCTGCTGCGCAAGCAGGTTGAGCAGCTCGCTGTTGGGCTGCTGCGGGCGCAGCGCTGGCCGAATGATGTGCTGATTCATCTGGGAGCGAACCCAGCCGTGGCGGTGGGCGAGGCGAATGACGGTTGTGCGCGGTACGCCGGAAAGCCGCTCGATGGCCTGATAGCTGTACAGGCGGCCATCTGGAGCCCGCACCTCGCCCGCCAGCATGGCCAGGGCCAGCGCGCGGTCGCCTTTGGTGTGCTGACGAAAAAGGCCAGGGAAAAGCGGCTGCGGTTCGGGCGCACGGTAGGGCTCCTCAAAGAGAAGCCGGTCGAGCGTCTCGAAGGCCCAGCGCTGAAACTGGATGATGCGCTCGCGCTTTGCGGGGTCTTGGATGCGGTTGGTGGAGATTTTGGTTACGACACCGATTACACCGGGGCGTCTCAGGAACGCTGTTCTAATCGGCATTCCTTTCCTGGTGGTTGTTACAACCACGCGATAGGTGCTCAGGACTGGATCACCCTGCACAAGCTGGTACAAGGTTTTGCGATCGTATTCCAGCAACTCGCACAGCCGCGCCATTGGTACTGCTACATCCCGCCTTCCTGCCACTTCCAGCCAGGCTACTGGCAGCGTTCCGGTCGGCGACTGGATATCCTTCTTGCGAACCAATTGGGCCTCAAGCATTGTCATCCTCCCTGTCCACCGCCAGCAGCGCCGCCAAGGGCACGCCGCCGTCCACCAGGCCCGCGTGGTACACCTCGCGCAGGCACTCCACAAACAGCGCCCAGTCCTCTGCGCGGGCAGCGTCCCAGACCGCCAGCGCCAGGGGGTCGAGCCGGTTGAGCAAAAAGCCCCCCCTGGGGGTGTCCTCGAGGGGAGCCTTGCTCCAAAACGCCTGCCTTGCCATGCCTATATGCTTGTTGGTATCATACATCCTGTACCTCCGTAACATTGGAGTTCGCCAAGAAGCCGCCTTTGGAGAACGCTTCTTGGTTGCCCGCATTATGTACAACTCTCTATATAGAGTCAAGTCATTTACTACAAATACATATAGCGCATAAGATGTGGCCATGTCGTGCAGGCCCAATCTCAGCCCTCTGCTAAATCTTTTGAGGCGGGAGCGGGTTTCGCTTTATCGGCTTTCGGCAGCCTCTGGCGTAAACTATGCGGGCCTGCACCGAGCCACAAAAGGAAAATCAATACCCGACCTCCACACCCTCGCCCGCATCAAGTGCGCCCTGGAGGAAATCCTGGGGCGGTCGGTTTCGCTGGATGAGCTGGTAGAGGTACGGCGAGAGCGGCAGGATTAAGTTATCATTGGCTGCATGAAACAAAAACTGTTGGTAGCAATGATTGCTGTAGTAGTCGGCCTTTCTTTGGCTCAAAAAGTAGACATCAATAAGGCTATGTCGGCCCTCAAACAGGACAAACAGGTAACCCTGCTAAAGGAAGTTAAGCTGCCACCTCCACCTCCCCAGCGCTCTGCCGAAAAGAAGTATGAGGTTCGCGTCCGCAATGAAGCCGACGAAGTGTTCAACTACATCATCTTCCTGGCTGCTCCCAAAGGAAAGCGCTACTTCAACCTCTACTCTGTGCGTTTTGAAGATAGCTACTCCTTTGACAATGCGCTTTACGGCCTCGGCTATTTAACAGGTTTCTTGATGCGGGCTTGTCTGGGGCTGACGGAAGAGAGCACCAAAAAGCTAGTGAACTGGTTTTCTGAAAAGGTTGAGCAAATCCAAGAAAGGGGAATCGGCGATTTCTCTCGGGATTTTGGGCCTGTAGAAATGAGCTTGATGGGTGGAGTGCGCTTCGACAAAAGTGGGCACCTGATTGTGGTGCTTCAGCGCAAGGGCGAGCCCGGAAAAAACTGGCCCCAGTGGTGCGAGCGATAGCAACGCTCAACTCTTTGTAACGACTCCCCGTTCTGAAGAACGGGGAGTCGTTACAGCTTCAGATTCCAAGGTCGGCCAGGAACAGCTCCCAGGCCTCCGGGATAGGAATCCCCTGTGCCCCGAGGCGGGCCCTCTCGGCGAAGATCTCCCGGGCCAGGGTCAGGGTTGCCTCCCGATCCTGGAGGGCCGCATCCTCCAGGTAGCGCCGGAAGGGAGTCCACTCCTCCACGGCGGCCAGAAGTTCGTCCGGGTCCGCGTCAGCCTCCAGCAGACTCTTCAACCAGCCCCAGTAGCCCTGAGCTAGTTGGAGGGGACGGTAAGCCACGGTGGTCGTCTCAGCCACGTTGTCTCCTGCCAGGGAACATTCAGTTTCTCCAAAGCGCTCACCCCATAGCCTGTGGCCAAGGTGCTGCTGTGGAAGGAGTATACCACGAACCAGAAGCGGCCAACTCGAGGCCCCCGAACGGAATCGGGTAGGGCGGAGGTGGGCACCATGACCGCCAACACGGGCCCCTGAGCCCGAGCGAAAGCCAGCACCGCCACCTCCGGGTGGGCCGCTACCTCGCGGCACACGCGCTCGTACTCCTCGGGGGTCGTGGTGGGGAGCACTTGCTCCTCCAGAATACGTGTAGCCAGGTGGGCTTCCAGGGATGAGGCTCTGCTCTTCCCCAAAAGGGCGGCCTGCTCCGGGCCCAGCAAGCGCTCTCTGCGGTTGAAAGGGGCAGCGTAGACCTGCCCGGCAGCGACGAGCCAGTCCCGGGGCTCCGGCCTGGCCTGCCCGCGGCTCTCTGCCAGCTGCCGCAGGCGATCCCTGGCCTCGGGGTGGGTAGCCAGGGTTCTGAGGTAGGCCCGCCACAGCTCGGGGTGGTAGTCCCTGGGCTCCGGGCTCCAGGCCTCTCGGCCTGGCGGGCGGCCAAAGCCCTCCAGGGGGGGTTGATCCGGCGGGCGTTGGGTGATGCGGCCCTCGGCCTGGGCCGCGCTGTACGTTACCAGGGCGGTGCGGCAGCGAAAATGCAGGGGCGGGATATGCGTGTTCCAGAAGGGGTGGTCGGCAGGCAGCACCACCCCGGCCAGGTTGAGGCAGATGCGCGAGGTACGGCCATCCAGCACCACCGAGAGCCCCCAGTAGGGCCGCTCTTGCCGCAGCTCGTCGGCGGCCTTCCAACGGCCTGCCCCGTAGGCCGATTGTAGGTTGGTGTCGAAGATGGTGCGCAGCCGGTGCGCGCTGGCACCCCCCCAGGCCCGTTGGATGCGCTCGGAAAGGCGGTCTTTAAACTGCTCAAAGGTCTCCCCCTTGGCGAGCGCGGCATCCAGCGCGTCCAGCGCCTCCTGCACCATATCGAGCTGGGCCAGCCCCGCCACAAAGAAGGCCCGGCGGCGGGCCTCCTCAGAAAGGGCGCGGTAGGCCGGGTCGGGCAGGGGCAGCCGGGCGCGAAACCAGGCGATGGCCTGCTCGGGGTCGGTGGGGGTGGCCTCGACGTTCCAGGGCATGTCAGGGGTTGGATGGCAAAACAGTTAGCCGCCAACTCTCCACGGTGGCAGTTTGAGTCACGGTAGTGGACGAGCTACGGATGCTCATCGCCACCGTTTGCGTGCCGGTCAGGTCGCTGGCGGAGGCCTGCCAGGCGTAGCGCCCGGCCTGGGCGCCGGTCAGGCCGGTGTTGCTAGCTCCTGGGGCGCTGCGCTCATTTTGCAGCGCAATCCGGGTTAGGGTGGTGGAGCTAATGGAGAATCGGCACACCGTATAGTGCACCGCGCGGTTGGTGGAGCTGGCGGCGTGAGTGGTGGAGTCGGCTGCGTCCACCGTGATGCCGCCAATCGAGCAGCGGTAGGTGTAGGTCGCTGTGGCCCCCGAGTTGTTGATGATCGTGTACCACACCTCGAGTAAAACCGTTGTCCCCGCCGAGATATCAACACTCCGACTAACCAGGTTTACGTTGGAGGTCGAGTTAATTGCGATGTCGCTGTTGGGGGCGTTGCTGTAGATAGTCGGCCCGCCCCCACCCCCCGGAGGCGCGGCCCAGCTGCCATCGCCACGCAAAAAGGTCGTGCTGTTGGGGGTGCCGCTGGCCCCGATCTTGGCAATGGTCACGGCCCCGTTGGCGATTTTTGGAGTCGTGATAGCGCCATCCCGAATTTGGTTAGAGGTGATGCCCTGCGCCAGGGCATAGATGGCCCCGGCCAGTAGGAGTAGTCCCAGGAGTGCCCGCATATACCCCTACTTCAAATAGTCCACCAGGATGCTATCGCCCGCCTGGGGAGCGCTCACGAAGGTGATGGTATTGCCGCTGATGGTGTAATCGAGCCCCGCCCCCCGGCGCTGGCGCACACCGTTGAGATAGACGCGCTCGCTCCCGGCCACGGGAGTATTCGCCAAAGTAAACACTGTGTTGGAACCATTGATGGTGCCTGCTGGCGATTCTCCCGTAACGAAATCGGCCTTCCGCAGCAGGATCGCCGGGTCTACGCCAACGCCAGACCCGCTCACGGTGAGGCCAGAGCCGCTCACCACCTGCACCGAGAAGGTGGAGCCGGTCAGGATTAAGCCGTCCCCGGCGCTATAGCTGCCCCCGTTGGTCTCCTGGGCAAAAACCAGGTCGGTAGTGCCCACCGTGATGGGGCCGTCGGTGATGAGGTTCCAACGGCTGTTGCCGAGGGTAGAACCCTCCGAAACGAACACCTGCAGACCGGGTTTGACCTCATCGTTGCCGTCAGCGTCCTCGGCTCGGGTCAGGGCCGCACCTGGGCCGTTGAATACGTACAGGCCGTTCTGGGTCTGGTTGGTCTGGTAGGCCAGAAATAAAATGTCCCCGTTGCTCAGCGTGACGCCGTCGAAGGTGTTGGTGCCGGGGTTGCTGATGTTGACGTTGCCGGTGGCGGCGGCGCGGGCCACCCGGCGGTAGAGCACACCGCGAATGGCCTGCTTGACCTGGCCCCAGTTGGGCGCGTCGCTGTCGGCCACCGCGTTGCCTACGTTGAGCAAGCGCTGGCCTCCCAGGCTGAAATTGCCGGTCATGCTCACGCTGCCGTCGGCTTTGAGGAGTAGCGAGCCATCCTGCACGTTGCCGAGCGGCAGGGTGCCGCGCACTTGTCTAGCGTTGGTTAAGTCGATTTTTTGGTTGCTCATATGCTTACCTCGCGTAGGTGATGATCAGGCTGTCTCCGGGTACGGTGCTGAAGGCGATGTTGAGGGTCTGACCGACCAGATAGAAATTGAACTCGGCCAGGCCGTTCAGATGGACGTTTACCGAGTTGGGGATTGGGGTGTGGGGCAGGGTGATGGAGCCGGAGAAGGCCGGGGGAATTACGATTTCCAGGCGCTCAAAAGCGGCATTCCCGCCAGAAGACGAAGGCGCTACCAGGGCCGGTCGCACCACGTATACGGCCTCGGTGCGTGGCGGCTCGATCTGCAAATCTAGCTCCTGAAGCTGCAGTTCCAGCTTCAGCTCTTGCAGCTCCAGCTCGAGCACCACCTCAGACATTGCGCTCCCCCTTCCGATCCTGTATATCGAGTTGGCCGCGCAGGATGGTGCGGGGGCCATCCGGCCCCACCAGCCGCAGGACATAGCGGGCCCGCCGCAGGCTCCACAGCGCAGTTTTGCTGGCCGGGATGGTGATCTGGAAGGCTCCGGTGCTGGTGTTGAAGGTGATCTCGCCTGGCTCGGCCAGGTAGATGGGCGCATCGGGCCCCGGCCCCCCGTAGGCCGGCCACACCTCGAGCTGCAAACTATGCCCCGGCCAAGAGGTCGAGCCCGTGCGGGTGGTAAGCCGGCCAGAAAACCCCCACGCTTCCCCGCGAATGACAATCTGCGGCACCTCGGGGATGCGGTTGTAGGGCAGTACGCTCATCGGCTATCCTCCCGCTGGGCCAGCATCCCGGCCAGCTCTGCCATGAGCCAGCCCGCCTCCACCAGCTGCCGCAGCGCGCGGGTATCCAGGTCGGGGAACAGCTCAATCAGGCGCTCACGCAGCTGCTGGGGGCTCTGGGCGGCCTCGATCTCCCGCAAGAGCCGGGCCAGCACAGGCGAAAGGCCCTCGGCAGCGGCCTCGGTGGCGGCCTCGATCATCTCGAAGACGAACTGCTGGCCGCTCATCATGCCGGGCCGCAGCTCCCGTTCCAGCGCCGCCAGGGGGCTGCGGGCCTCCTGGGGGGCCATCTGGGGCGTGCCCAGGCGCAGCAGAATCCGCTCATCCTGGGCAGGCTCCGGCAGGCCAAACTTCTCCGCCACCCAGCGCAGCGAGATGGGGTAGCCCATCTGCTGCAGGATGTCGAGGGTCTTGGCCTGCTGGGCCAGGTCCTCGGGCTCCTCCACGATGCCGATGATCTTGGGGGCCAGGCGGGCGCTGTCGGTGCCCGCGTTGAAGATGGCGAAGGGGGTCGCCAGGTCGCGCCGCAGGGTGCTGCTCAGGGCTGCCACGTCGGCCTCGAGCAAATCCAGCCGGGTGCGGCGGTGTTCCCGGCCCAGGGCCTGGGTGCCGTGCTCTCCCTCCCCCGTGGTGAGGGTCTGGCCCAGCGTGGCCAGGGTCATCTCACGGTTGGCGATCTCGTAGATGCCCCGGTAGACCTCGGGGCCGCCGGTGGCCTTAGCCACCTCGATGATCTCGATCTCGGTGTCCTTACTGATGATGCCCGCGGCATCGCTGCCCAGCGCCCGCACCGCCCGCTCCAGGGCCTCCATCTCCTCCTTGCTGGTGGCCGGGTCGTACTTGCCCAGCCGGTAGGGCTGGCCGTAGACCTCGGCGTAGACCACCCAGTCCTTGATGGCGTAGTGCTTGAACAAATACCACCAGGCGTTGGTGCGCATCAGACCCGCGCGGGTGGGGCTGCCGCTGCGGGCCTTGTAGCGGTGCTCGATGGCCTGGCCGAAAGTGGGCGCATAGCCCTGGGGGTAGCCCTCGGCCTGGATCAGAAAGCGCTTCTGCTGGGTATCCCAGATTAGCAGCCGGGGGTCAATGTGCTCGAGCTGCCCGGGAAACCACATCCCCCCGTCGCGCCGCCAGGCCATCCCCACCAGGCTCACGCCCTGCCCCAGGGCATCCTGCAGATCGAGCATCCAGCTCACCCGATCGGAGTTGTCCCACCACTCCCGCAGGGCCTCGGCCAGCCGCCGGGCCTGGGGGCTGTTGTCCGCCGGCTCGATGCGCCACTCGATGCCGATGGCCGAGAGCTTGCGGTCCTGCATGATCTGGGAGAGCACCCCATCGCGCTCCTCCATCTCGCTAAATAGTTCGGCCTGCTGCTCCAGGTACCCCTCGTCGGCCTCGTAGATGATGCGGGCCAGCTTCTCCGGTGTTAGCCCACGGCTGGGGTAGTTCGCATAGGGCCGGGATAGCCCCACCACCGCGCTGGGGTGCTGGGCCGGGGGTTTGCCGCTGATGGGATTACCAAACTGATCCAGGATGGGCATGGGCCTCCAAGCAGAAGCCCCTGCCGCGAGGGCAGGGGCTAGGTTACCTCCAGTATAGCCGGGCCAGGTGGGAAAGGTGCAGCCCATTTTGCGCCACGCTAAATGTCACCAGGTTTTTCCGGCCGTTTTAGGCGGGGGGAGGTGGGGGTCTAGGGGGAGAGCCGAAGGCCGGGTCAACCCCCGGCTAGATTTGGCGCTGAGCGGCCCACAGGGGTATCAGAGGGTACCTCTCCCCCCCGCAAAGCGCCCCGCTTCCACGGTGCGGTATTCGATAGGCCCCCGGCGGGACTCCCGGGCGTGGCGGGCCAGGGCCTTGGCCCAGAAGTGATCGGCGTGGTCGCCCTCGTTGCGCTCGGCGTCGTAGCGCACGTTGCCTGCGCTGGTCACGATGCGCTTGACGCTGTGCAGCGACTGGCGGATGCGCTGGTTGCCTGCGGGGATGCGCTCCTTGCGGTCCTCGAAGCCCAGGCGCAGGCCCTGGGCCAGATCGGCCTTGGTCTCGAGGTTGAAGTGCACCGGCTCCACCTTCCAGCCAAATTTTCGCCGGGCCTCCTCGGCCAGCATCTCCCCCATCCCGGTAGCATCTATGCAGGCCCGGCGAACCCGCGGCAGCAGGGCCGAGAGGGCCTCGAGCTGGGCGTGGAAGGGGGTGTTGTGCAATTCGATCACTTTCCGGGCCCAGGCCACATCCCCCACCACCTCATCCACCCAGATCACCGTGAGGTCACGGCGCCGGGCGATGTCCATGCCCAGGTAGGCCTGGTCGGGGTCCCACTCGTCGGAGAGGGTGTCGGCCTCGGCGGCCAGGATCAGGTCGTAGGGGATGAAGGCGCTGCCCTCGTCCACGAACTCCAGCAGGTACTCCTGCTGCCAGGCGATGGGGTCGGCGATGGCCCGCTCCAGCTCCTCGGGGTCGATCTGCAGGCCCTCGCGCACGGCGTCGTAAATGGTGGTGCGGTGGCGGCTCCAGCCCTCCCCCCGCTCCCACAGCTCGAAAAACTGGTTGGCCTTGCCGTTGGGGGTGCTGGTGATGCGCACCTTGAACTCGGGGTTGCGCGTGATGATGGGGAAAACCGCAGTCCAGATGGCCTTGGAGTCGCGGTGGAAGGCGAACTCGTCCAGGTTCAGGTTGCCGCTGTAGCCCCGCGCGGTCGCGGGGTTGGCGGGGAGGAACAGGTGGCGTGAGCCGTTGGGCAGGCGGTACTCGAGCTGGGTGTACTTCTCCTCGCCCTCAAAGAAGTAGTCCTCCAGGGCCTCCGCCGCGATACGGTAGGCGTCCAGGTGGAGCTTGACCTTCTCGGCCAGCTCGAGGCTCTGCCGCTGGCCGCTGGAGAGATGAATCCAGAGGGTTTTGCGCTCCAGGCTGTCGTCTACGGTCTCGAGGGTGCTGGCAAAGCTCTTGCCGATCTGGCGGGCCGCCAGCCAGATTTTGAAGCGGCTCTTATCCTGCACCCAGCGCTTCTGGTATGGCAGCAGCATACTATTGGCCCAATCCGTAAATCTCCTGGCGGATGGTAGCCAGGGTCTCGGGGTCGAGGTTGCGGGCCGCCAGCCGCTTCTCTACCTTTTCGGCCATCATGGCGGCCTGGTCTTTGCTGAAAATCCGCTCGGCCTTTTCCAGCTGCAGGCTGGCCGTCACCGCCCGCACGCCGGTCTCGAGCATCCGCCCAACGGCTTTCGGGTCAATCTCTGAAGGGTCGAAGGTTTCCAGGTAGCGCAACAGCTTGTGGATGAGCACATTGGTAAATGCGGCCTGCAGGCTCATCTGCTTGCCGGTGGCCTGGCCGATGGCCTCCATCACCTGCTGAGCCTCGAGGGCCGCGCCCAGGGCCGGCAGCAGGTGGTTGGTGCGGTGGCGCGAGAGGCTGGCCGCGCTCAGCGCCTCGCCCCGCTCGGCGGCCCAGGCCACGATGTCCTCGATGCGGTAGGGGGCGCCGTCCTCCGGCTTGCGCACATCCCCCAGCAGCATGGCGTCGATCTGCTCGCGCAAGGGCGAGAGGCAGACCCTACAGCGGGTGGACTGCACATAGATGGCCACAACTCCCCCCCTACCTGGGCATGATCCAGCCGACAAAAGCCGCTATGGCCAGCAGGCTGTAGAGCCGCCAGCCCGGCTTGGCCGTGCGGCGCAGGATGAGCGCCTCCAGCTCGTCCAGGCGCTCCATGATGCGCTTCTGGCTGGCCTGGGCCGCCAGCCGCAGGGCGGTCATCTCCTCCCGGATGTCGCGCAGCTCCGCCGGGCTCATGCCCTCCTCCGCGGGAACGCTACACCGGGGTCGGAGATGTCGCCGTTGCACAGGTCCATTCCCCGGGCGGTGATCTCGGCGTACTCGAAGCCGCCACGGCCATCGTTGCGCCAGGCCACGTTGATGTACTCCTTGCCGGGTGCGCTCAGGTAGCGCAGCACCGATTCCAGCTCCTCATCGCCGGGCAGCATGTGCAGGCCCTCCAGGGTCAGCTTCAGGGAGCGCTCGGGCAGCCGCCAGGGCGCATCGGGGTATAGGGGTTTGTCGTCGAGGCCCGTCGCAAATAGGTAGAGGGCGTACAAAACCTCGCCGCGCAGGATTTTGATGCGTTGATTGCCCAGTCTCGACATAGCTCCTCATCAGGGATTGGGGATGGCGGGAATCTTCACGCCCAGCAGCGCGGCCAGGATGCCCACCACGATCAGGGCAGTCTTCCAGAACTCTGCCGTCCAAAAAAAGGGTGTGCGGCCCTGGGGCATGCGCTGCAACAGCTTTATAGCCAGCATTTTTTCCCGCATCTTCCGTATCTGCTCCTCCCGCCCATCCGGGGCCTGTGCCGCCAGCTCGTCCAGCATATCTTCCAGTAGTGAGCGCTCCAGGTCATTCATCCCCGTCCATGAACGAGCCCCTGCCGCGAGGGCAGGGGCTAGGTTACCTCCAGTATAGCGCCAAATCCTGGGTTAATTGTCCAGCGGCTGCACCATGTACAAAGCGCGGCCATCCTGCACGGTGTACCAAATCCAGTTGCCCTTGTAGCGGAACGATTCCCGCAGGATTTTGCCGTCCAGCGTCATGGGGCGGCCCACGCCCGCCAACCCGCGATAAATGGGGATCGCCCGGGTATGGGAATGCACCGCCGAGTCCAGTTCCCTGATGTTCATCGCACCTCCTTGCAGATCTGCCGCAGGCGAATGGCCAGCTCGGCGATGCGCTCATCCACGTTGCCCCGCTCAAAGCGGCCCCGGCTTTTGCGCCAGCGGAAGATGGTGGCCCAGCGGCTGCCCGCAATCTGGTAGATCAGCAGTTCGCGCTCGGCGGGGGAAAGCTCGTCCACAAATGAGTCGAAGTCCCTCTTCCACAGGCGAAGCTCATGGGCCTCGATGCCGGCCTCGGGCAGCTCGGGCACGTAGATGGGCAGGCAGCTGGCGCGGTGGGGGTTGTGGCCCCCCAGTACCTTCTGCCAGCTGGCCCGGCCCCGCCCCACCATCCAGATGGCCCGGAAGGCGTGCTCGGCCTGCCAGAGGTACCGGCTGCGCTCGGCGAGCGGTACCTCTCCGTCGGTGGTACCAGGAACGTGAATCAAGGCTGTGCCTCCGAGAGGTACCACCCATCTTCAGTCCGCCGGATCAGGCCCTCTTCTTCCAGGCGGTCCAACCAACGGCGTACCGTGCTCTTGGGCCAGCCCAGGTCCCGAACCAGGACGGTCAAAGTAACAGGGGCCTGGTACCGCGCCATCACACTGAGCAGTTCACCGGCCCTGCCTTCCACGCTCCACTCCAGATCCACGCTACGCTCCCGCATACGCAGCGTGGCGCGCTCGCTGACAGCACCAGCGGTACCGGCAGCTTCACTCACACGTTCGCGGGGCGGTACCTGGGGTGGTTCCGCGGTACCTGAATGTGCTGTCTGAGGTACCGGGCTTGGCACATGGGTGTGCCACACAGCCGGTACCTGCGGTACCTCTGAAGCCGTTTGGTGCGGTACCTGCACCGGCGCAGCGGTACCTCTGTGTGCCACTGGTTGATTCAGCGGTACCTCTGGGGCCACTGGGTGCGGTACCTGCACCGGCACAGCGGTACCTCCGATAAGCTCCCCGACCACCTTGCCCACCGCGTAGGTACCGACCGGTACAAAGAGGCTCATGAGAAAAACTTCCCATAGGGCCAGCTCCGGCGCACCCCGGTGCATCGAGAGGGCGTTGCCCACCCAGACCAGCCCCAGGGCGGCCAGGGCGCCACCCCCTGC
The DNA here is from genome assembly GCF_000620065.1 of Meiothermus cerbereus DSM 11376. NCBI lineage: Bacteria > Thermotogati > Deinococcota > Deinococci > Thermales > Thermaceae > Meiothermus > Meiothermus cerbereus. Next base: position 13,526 of record NZ_JHVI01000024.1, read on the forward strand.
CCAGCGAGATTGCCGCAGCAGCGAGTTGGAGAGCAGCGAGAGCAGGAAGGCGGTAAACTCCAGGGCCCCGGCCAGGCCCCAGGCCAGCTCACGCGGCAGCTTGCCCAGCGATAGGGCGTACCACTCGGCCAGGTGGCCGGTGCTCATGATGAGGGTGGCAAAATAAGCCAAAAGCAGCAGAGTGATCATCAGTTTGTGGATCATGGCATCACCACCTTGATGGCCCCGATGCGGGGCACCAGACGATAGGGTGGGCGTTCGGGGTTGGGGCAGTGCCCCGCCCAGCCCGCTTTGGGATCGAAGGTGCAGGGCTCGGTGAGTACCTGTACGAGATATCCCAGGCCAAAATGCTTCCAGCCCTGGGTGTGGCCCAGCTCGTAGCGTTCCACCTCTGCGCGCCGGGTCTGAAGGGCGTCGGCGGACATCAAGTGCCTCCAACGGGCTGGCTCGAAGTACACCGTGGTCCCGGCCAGGTTGAAGCCCATCAGGATGTTGTCCTGGGGGCTATACTCTACCCGCCAGATGGTGGTGGGGGTCAGGTAGGCTTGCGCCCCGGAAGGGTTGAGTTCCAAAGCCACGCTGAAGCCCCATCCCACGAGCTGCCCCCCGGCCAGGAGGCCCAGGGCCAGGGCGGCCAGGCTGAGCAGGCCCAGCTCGGTTACTTCAACCACGGCCCCACCTCCGCATCGAGTTCTCCGCCTCAAAAAGGGCCTGCTGGATGGTCTGGGGCATCTCACTGTCCCCCCAGCGCAGGGTGCGGGCCTCGCGGTAGGCCAGCACCCGCTCCAGGCTGCTTTTGATATAGCTCAGGGCGTAGGCCATGATCCGGTCGGCCTGCTCGGGCGAGTTGGCGATGTGGTAGCGCCGGGTCATGGGGTCGAACCCAACCACCTCGGGCTTAGCCCCGGTCACGCTGGGGCGGGCCGAGAGTTTGGCACACAGCTCCACCGCCTCCCGCATCTCCCGGTCCCCCACGCCCAGGGCATGGGCCAGGGCATCGCGGTCTAGGCCCTGGGGCCCGGCCTCCCAAAGGGCGCGGAAAACCGCGCGGGCCAGTTCAACCTTAGGGTCGCTCATGCTTCCTCCCAGGTGTAGGGGCCGTACTGGCCCAGGTAGGTGCGGAAGGTCTGCTCGCCGATGTCCAGCCACTCCCGCAGGGTGTAAAGGTAAATGCCGTAGCGCGGCTGCACCTGGCCACTTTCTTCCTCCAACCCGTTGAAGCGCACGGCGGTCTCGAGCTCAGCGCAGCGGATCTGCACCGTCACCCCAGGGCGGTCGTGGAGGAAGGCCAGGAGCTGCTCGAGGTTGGCCGCCTTGTCGGGCCGGGCCTGTTTGAGGGCCTGCAGGCCGCGGGCGCTAGGCATGGGCTTCCTCCCTGGCCATGTGTTTTTCGATCAGCTCCAGCCCGGCCAGGCCAATGCCCCGGCAGGGCAGGCCGGTGAGGTGCAGCTTGAGCCAGCGCCAGACCTGCTGTTCGCTGGGGTAGGTGGCTTCCATCTCGGGCTCCACCTCGTAGGTCTTGATGTAGCCCCCATCGGGTTTTTTCCAGACCGAGTAGAAGGTGCCCTTCAGTACCAGCCTGGGGTGGTCGTAGACCTGGATGCGCTTGGCGCGCAGGCGTTTGCGGATTTCATCCTTCGTCATCGCAGTCCTCCGATAGGCGCAAGGGCCGCACGTTGTGCAGCACGCGGCCCAGGGTGCGTGCCGGGAGTTCCAGCCACTCATTGGCGCTGGGGCTGTAGAGGCCGTAGATGTGAACCACCTCCCCGGGCTCGTAGCCCAGGGGCAGCTCGGGGTCGAACTGCTCCGGCAGGCAGGCCTGGTAGAGGTAGCACAGGCGCATGGCCACGTTGCCCCGCAGCAGGAGCAGGTGGGGGCGGGGGTTCTCCCGCAGTTGCACTAGAATCTCGCCGGGGGTGAGCATAGCCAGCACTCGATGTCGTCGAGCATCCCCCGCCCGCCGCAAATCGGACAGGCAGGGTGGATGGCCGCGCGCAGGCGCTCGGCGGCTTCCAGGGCTTCCGCCACCTCGTGGTAGAGCTGGGCCGCGGGCCAGTTGCGGTTCTTCTCGCAGATGCGGGCATAATGCCGGGCCTGGGCCGGGGTCTGGCAGCGCTGGTAGGCGCGGTCGAGGGCGCTCATGCGTCCTCCTCCCTCCGGCTGGCGGCCAGCACGGCCATCATCAGCATCCCCAGCAGGCCTCCCAGGATGTAGCCCAGTAAAAAAGCGGTTCCGGCGCTCACGGCATCTCCATCCCCCGCAAGCGGTGGGGGTTGCGCAGGGTCTCGATGGTGGATTCCTTGGTGGCCTGCTCGTAGAAAATCTCCGCCGAGGCCATATAGGCGGCCAGCATGCGCCGGGCCAGGCCCTTCAGGGGGCCAGGCTCGATGCTGCCGGTCTCCTTCAGCTCGCGGATATGGGCGAGCAGGTCGGTGGCCATGTTCTGCAGGTGGAAGAGCAGGTAGTCCTCCGGCTTGTACTCGGGGGCCGGGAGGCTGTCCAGATCGGCGTATACGGGCTGGGGGTTGGTGGGCTGCTTGTTTTCGGGTTTTTTCATGGCTTACTCCTTTTCGAAAACGACCAGTTTGTTGCCGTGGGGGGCGATGGCGTAGGCTTTGAAGCCTGCGTATTTGGCGCAGATGCGGGCCTCCTGCATGGAGGGCTGGCCCACCCGGCGGAAGAGCACCAGGGTGCGGCGAGCGCTGCGGGTATCGGCCACCAGCCAGAGACCTTTGCTCAGGCAGGTGCTGGCCCGACCGTTCTGGGCCTGGGCCTGGGCGAAGAGGGATTGGATGACTGTTTCCAGCATGGCTACCTCAAAAAGGTCTGGATCAGCTCCAGGCCGTCGCGCTGGGCCTGGGGTGAGGTCAGGCGGGCCAGTTCCTCGCTCCAGCGCCCAGGGCTCCACAGTTCGAAACGGTTTTTCATTCCGATGATGACCACCTCCTCGCGGATATCGGCGTGGGATAGGAGCTGTGGGGTCAAGGTGGTGCGACCGGCGGCGTCGAGGCGACCCTTCAACGCACCGCCGATCAGGAAGCGGGCCAGGGCCGCCGCCTTGGGGTTGGTGATGGGGAGCTGGGCCAGCTCGGCCTCCACCCGCTGCCAGACCACCAGGGGGAAGCCATAGAGGCAGCCTTCCAGCCCCCGGGTGATCACCAGCCCGTCGCGCAGCTCGTCGCGGAAGGCTTTAGGCAGCAGCAGGCGGCCCTTCTCGTCCAGGGCGTAGTGGTGCTCCCCGGTCATGACAGAACCCGCCCCCGCCCGGCCATATCGGCCAGGGTCTTTTCGTCGATCTTCTTCTCGAAAATCTCGGCGGCGTAGCTGATCAGCGCGGCGTAGAGGGCCTTGCGCTCGTGCTCCAGGGCGTCCTTCTCAAACACCAGCTTGTCGATCTGCACCGCGATCTGCTCCAGGCGGTCGGCCAGGTGCTCATATTCGATGTCCTCGTAGACCTGCACCCGCAGGTAGTCGCTGCGCTCGGCCTCGCTTTTGAGCTGCTTGTAGCTCTCGCGCAGGCGGGCCCCCTGGCGCACGTAGGTCTCGCGGCGCTTCAGGGCCCGCTCGGTGTTGTCGCGCTCGGCCCGCATGGCCACCAGCTGGCGGTTGATGCGGGCGATCTCCACCGGAATCTCCAGCAGCCGGCGGCGGCGTTGTTCGGCAAAGTCGGCGGTCATTTTTCCTCCTGCAATAGGACAGATGTGATTTCTTCGTCGGGGTAAACCCGCTCCAAAAGAACCTTTCTCAGCACCTGCCCCCACTTGCCGGGAAGCAGGTGGATTTCGATCTGGGTCGCCAGCACCTGCACGGTGTAGGTGGCGCCCATCTCGCCGCGGGGGTTCAGGTTGCGCAGGGTGATCACCGCGCCGTCCTGCAGCCAAGGGATGTCCCCGCGGATGTAGTTGATGGGCTTGGCAGGCCAGTCGCCGGTCTCGGTGGCCAGGTACAGCAGGGTGGCGATGTCGTCCAGGCGGGGTATGCGCTCCCCCGCCACCTCAATCTCCCGGCGTTTGCGCACTAGCGACCTCCGTACCATGCGATGGCGTGGATGATCAGCACCATCAGCGCACCCGTAGCGATGTCCACCAGTAGCAATGCCAGCTTTTGTTTCATTGGCTACCTCCCGCCAGGTTGAGCTTTTGCGAGACTGCCACCACTGCTTTGACCGTGAAGGTGGCGCGGCTCAGTCCTTTATCGGCGTTGCGGGCGATGGTGCGGTCGATCTGCTTCACGAGCCGCAGCACGTCCCGCATCACCCCGCCCGTGAGTTCGTAGATTTTCTGGCGGCTGGCCTTGGGCAGCCCGGCCAGCATGGGCATCTCCACCAGTTCCTCGGGGCTTACCGGCTCCGCCTCGGCCACCACCCCGATCCGGCTCTCGATGTCCCGCCAGCGGCGGATCTGGGGGGCGAAGTCCTCGGTGCAGATCAAGATGAAGGTGCTGGATGTTTCGTCGGCCAGATATTTGAGCACCTCGAACGACTCCCGCGGCATGCGCTGGGCCTCGTCCACCACCGCCACCATGCGCTTGGCGCTGAGCTGGGTGTGCACGGTGTGCAGCAGGTCGCGGAAGCGGCGGGGGCGGGGGATGTAGAGGTTGAGGGCCAGGGCCTCCAGCAGGGCGTTGGGCTCGTAGTTGGGCTGGGCGTGAATCCAGGCCGTGTTGAGCTGGGGCCACTGCTCCCGCACATAGCGCAGGAAGTGCCGGGTGGTGACGGTCTTGGAGCAGCCTGCCGGGCCGGTGACCAGGGCGAAGGGGAACTCGTCCTCCACCGCGTCGCGCAGCCGGGCCGCGATGATGCGGGTGGCGCGGGTCTGCACGAAATCGGTCTCGTCATCGAGCACGTCCCCGTACTCGCTGGCCAGCCAGTCCTCTACGATCTTGTCTACGTCCTCGGGGTTGATGTATGGTGGTTGTTGAGCCATATAGCTCCTTTCTGCTTCAGCGGGGGTCTACTCCCCGTTGGAGCCCATGTTGTGCTGGGACGACAGGTCTAATTCGTCGTCCAGGGTGAAGCCTGCAGCCAGGAACTCTGCCAGGGCCTGCTCCACCTCGCGGTCGCCTGGCGCCGGGTCCAAACGGGCCTGGGGGCCAGAGATTTGCAAGGTTTCGGGTTGGGGTTGGGGTAGGTCGGGGGCCCGGCGGGAGAGGGCCTGGTCCAGCCGCACCATAGGGTTCATGAACTGGGCCCGAATCTCGTCGGCAGCCGCGTGGATATCCCGAATCTGCTGCCGCAGCTTGCGCCGCATCTCGCGGGCTTCCTCGCCCAGGGCGCTCCAGTTCTGGGATTCGAGTGCGCCCAGAATCTGCAGGCTGCCGTCCCGCCGAGGCATGGCCGCGGTGTACTGGGCCGCCGGGAGGATTTCGTTGATCAGCACCACCACGTCCATGCCCTGGTAGCGGATCAGGCTGCCGTCGGGCAATCCCCAGGCCCGCCCGCGCAGGGTGATGGTGCCGTTGCCGCGCACCCGCCGGGTCTCCTGGCGGGAAAACAGCAGCATCAGGTCGCCGAAGTCGTAGTGCACCCGGCTGCTCCTGGGCGCGGTCTCCACGAACAGTTCCTCGCGGGTTTTCCTGCCCAGCAGGGATTTGTGGTAGTCCTGGGTGAGCCATAGCAGGGCTTTATGTTTGAACTCCTCCTCGGTCAGGAGGCGCTCGGGGTAGGGGTCGGGGCCGCCCTCGGCCATCCAGCGGCGGGTGTTGTGCAGCAGCCGGGCCAGGCGCTGGTGGTCGCGCTCGTGCACGTCCGAGCCGGCGTAGCCCGGCAGACCCGCCTCGAACTGCTGGTGGAAGAGGCCGAAGAAGCGCTCGATGTTGCCGCGGCTGTGCGAGACGTAGGGCCGCGAGTGGGTGGACTCGATGCCCAGGTCGGCCAGGATGCGCTCGGATTTCTCCGAGCGGTAAACCTTGCCGTTGTCCCAGTAGATGCGCTCCGGGCGGCCCCAGATGGGCCAGTGGGCCCGCCAGGGCTCAGGCTTTTCCAGCAGGGCCAGCATGAGCATCCGGTCGGTGGCGGCCTGGTCCTCGTCGCGCGAGAATACGAAGGCCGGCACTGCGCCGCTGAACACGTCGATGGCCGCGTGGATGCGCAGCCGCAGCACGTGGTTGGTGTAGGGGTCGTACACAAACGCATCGCAGCGGGTCATATCCACCATCCAGAGCTGGTTGGCCCGCTCGGTGAGGATTTCCCCGCTCCAGACCCGCAGGTGTTCCTTGCGGGCGCGATCGTCCATCAGCGTGACCCGCAGTACGGGGTCGGACTCCATCTGTTTGCGGATGCGCCGAATGGTGGTTGCCGACAGGGTGCTCCAGTCCCGGCTGTTGGGGAAGGGGCGGTAGCGCAGCAGGTTTGGGTCGTTGAGTTCGATGATGCGCCGGATGCGGGGGGCGCTGTAGCGGGGGTAGGTCATCCACAAGCCCACCACCAGCTCGTAGAGTTCCCGTGGCAGCCGAACCACCCCGGCGTCCCGCCGCATACGCCGGGACAGCGCCTGTTCGGAAAGCTGGGAATGCCGGAGGCGCTGCACCAGGCGGATCACCTGTCGCTTGGAGTAGCCGTGCTGCCGGGCCGCCTGCTCCAAGAGGCGGTTTCTCTCGCCGGGGTTGGCTGCGCGGTACTCGGCGTAGAAGGGCAGCAGCCAGTTGTGAGCCTCCCGCAGCTCGGGGGTGAACTCCGGCTGGGAAGCGGGGGCGGTATCTGATGGGGCAGGCGGCTCTTCCAGGGACGACTGCAGGATAGGGGGACTGTTCTGCTCGAATACGCGCCGCAGGGAATCCAGGTTGACCAGGCGCTTGCGGGTGTAGCCGCCGCGCTCGAGGGGAACCTCAACCAGGGTGGATTCGACATCTGGATGCTCCAGATATCGTTCGATGGTGCGAATGCCCTTACTAAGGACTCTCGCGGCTTCGGGGATAGAAACAAAACGCGCTGTCATAGACGTGTTGTCTCCATATGTGGCGTTTCAGATGAAAAAAAATCGGTGCTTACGCCGTAAACCTTAGCGATACGCTCTACCACATAGAAGCTGACGCGCTTGCCCCGGCGACCCGCCAGGATATGCTCGATGGTTCCTACTGCCAGGTTTGCCTTCGCCGCTAGCGATCGTGGAGTATCCCCGTGTTGGCTCATCAGATCGTAAAGCTGCTTTTTCATGTGCAAACACCTCTTGGCAACATATGGAGCATTAGTAAGATGCTACATATGGAACCCACATCTGTCAATGACCTGGAAGCTGCGCTAGCAAAACGCAAACCAGGGCCGTTACGAGGCCCTTTCAATGATTGGATTCTTGAGACAATGAAGAGGCGAGGTATTAACACCCTTGAGGAGTTCGCTAAGCAGTCGGGTATTTCGAGAGGGACGTTGTATCATCTTGTTAGGGGACGAGTTTCTCCGAAGGGGACTTGGGTAAAGCCATCAGTAGACACCCTGTTAGTTCTTGCTAGATTCCTCGAGCGTCCCATTCAAGACCTAATTTTTCGGCTTGAGCCAGACGCGCCTGGAGTGTCTGAACAGGATCGGACTATCGCCTGTGGGACGGTAAAGGTTTTCGGTGTCGTAGGCGCTGGCCCCGGCCAGTTCGAGCCCACGTTAAAGAGCGTCTATGTTCCTGCCGTTGTGGCCAAAGGGCGACCACTTGCGGCATATGAGGTCAGGGGTGACTCGATGTGCGGAGGCAAGCGCCCCATCTGCGATGGCGACATCATCGTGGCAAATATGGCCGATAAGGGTTGCAGCGGCCAGGTGGTGGTAGCCCGCCTTGTGGATGGGAGTTTTGTGTGCAAGGCTTTGAAGGAGGATAAGTTTGGCAGGCGGCTAATGTCGCTCAATCCCCTTTACACCAACTCCGCCCCGCCGGTTATTCCTGCTGAGGACGTGGACGAGGTCATCGGGCGCGTGGTCTGGGTGCAGGGGGCGCTGAATGGTGTGGAGGAATAGCTGCGCGGCCCATCGCTACATGCTATATTAGAGGTAACCTAGCCAGACATTCCCCGGAGGAAGCTCCGGGGGTTTTGTTTGGCCCAAAGGAGGAAGTGTGTGCTGAAATTCGCATCAATCCTGGCTGTCGCCAAGCTCGTCTACGCCGCGCTGGGCCTGGTGGTGCTGGTCGTGGAAGACATCATGGACGGCCAGCCAGGGGCACAGAAAAAGGAAGCTGCAATGGCTCGGGTAAAGGAAGTAGTGACGGGCATTCTGGGGTACTGGCCCGCTTTTATTCCCGATGCCCTCCTGGGATTCCTTATCGACTGGGTGGTGAGTCGGTTCAACGCCGATGGCACCTTTCGTAAAAGCTCTGGCCCTCAGACCAGCACCCCAGCCGCATCCTGATACATGGCCACTTTCGCCGGAGACCGCACGATTAGAAAACCGCAGCTACTGGCGGTTGAAAACGGGTTTGCCTTTGGAGTTGTTCGAGCGGCTCCCCTGGGAGGTTCAGTTTGCACACCCTGACCTCTTCCGGCGTCACTTCGCAGATATCCTTGCAGGACGGTGGCGTCCCTAATCGGATTCCGCTGCATCCGTTCGGTGAGTTTTTCGGCAATGGCCGCCGGTTTGTGTTCGATGAGGCCAGTCTGGCGGCAGTGCGGGAGCAACTGCGCCAGAATGGCCGGCCCTGGGTGCTCGACTGGCACCACGCCACGCTGGATGTGGAGGCTGGCAAGCGGGACAAAGCCCCAGCCGCTGGCTTTATTCAGGATGTGGTGGTCGAAGAGGGTTATGTGTATGGCCTGGTTGAGTGGACCCCGGAAGGGGCGGCGGATGTGATGAAGGGGGCCTTCGCCTTCATCTCCCCGGTGCTGCTCCACACCGAGGACGGTCACGTCGTCGGCTACCACTCGCACGCGCTCACAAACCGCCCCGGCACGCAGTGGCAACGCCGGATCGGTATGGAGGAAAAAATGGACTGGTTAAGACAGATGGTAGGACTCCCCCCGGATGCCGGGGAGGAGCAGGTGCGCGCCGCGCTGGAGGCTCTGCAAGCCCGAGCCCAGCTGGGCGATCTACTGGTGCAATCGCTGGGCCTCAGCGACGCCACCGTGACCCCCGAGCTGCGGGCCCGGGTCATCCGGCTGGCCGCCAACGAGCAGGTGCTCGACGAGGTCAGCCGCCTGCGCGAACAGTTGGAGCAGGAGGCCCGTCAACGCGAGCAGCAGCGTATCCAGGCCCTGGTGGAGGCCGCGTTGGAAGACGGACGCATCCTGCCCAACCAGCGTGAGTTATTCCTGCGCCTGGCGGCCAGCGACTTCGAGGCCACCCGCATGGCCCTGGAGGCCCTGCCTCCCCGCGTGCCCACCCAGCTACCGCAGCTACAGCCTGCCCAGAAGCAAGGTCGCGCCGCGCTCAGCGACAACGACCTGGCCGTAGCGCAGCTGGTGGGCGTTTCCCAGGAAGCCTTATTGAAATACGGAGGTGATGATTAATGCCCGCAGCAACTGCCCCGCGCGATACCTTCATGCGTGAAGGCGATTTGTTTAGCATCCCTGTAAAGGCCAATACCCGCATCTGGCAAGGCACCCTGGTGGTAAGCGATGCCGGGTTCGCCGCCCCAGGGCGCACAGCGCTCAACCTGCGGGTGATCGGTCGGGCCGAGGAGACCGTGGACAATACTGGTGGGGCCAACGGCGCGGTCAGCGTACTGGTGCGCCGCGGGGTATTCAAGTTCGACAACGACCCCGGCGACGCCATCACCCAGGCCGATCTCTGGGCCGACTGCTTTATCACCGACGACCAGACTGTCTGCCGCACCAACGGTGGCAACACCAAATCCAGAGCAGGCCGCATTGTGGATGTTGAATCCGATGGGGTCTGGGTAGATACCCGCTAATGGAGGTCATGCGTGATCATCAATGATGCCAACCTTGCCAGCCTGCGCCGCAGCTTCCGCGCGCTGGCCTACGAAGCCCTATCCCAGGTCGATCTGCAATGGAGCCAGATCGCCATGCAGGCGCCCAGCAACACCAGCGCCAACACCTATGGCTGGCTGGCGGACGTTCCGGGGATGAAGGAGTGGGTGGACGAGCGGGACATCAAAAACCTGAGCGAGTCCAGCTACACCATCCGCAACCGCGACTTCGAGCTGACCGTGGCGGTCAAACAAAACGACATCGAGGACGACAACCTGGGCGTGTACACCCCTATGTTCCGCATGCTGGGGGAGGAGGTGGCCTACCACCGCGACCAGCTGGTATTCGATGTGCTCAAGGCCGGCTTCACCCAGACCTGCTACGACGGCAAGACCTTCTTCGCCACCGACCACAAGGTGGGCAAGCAGACCGTCAGCAACCGGGGCAACGTGCCCCTGACCGCAGCCAACTTCGAGGCCGCCCTGGCCCAGATGCAGAAGATCCCCAACGCTGCCGGGCGGCCCATGCGCCTGTTCATGGGCACCGGCGAGCGGGCCCCGCTGCTGGTGGTGGGGCCCGACCTGCGGGCCACCGCCGAGAGCATCGTAGCCCTGCGTACCCTCTCCGGTGGCGGGGAAAACCCCAACTACCAGAAGGCCCGTCTGCTGGTGGTGCCCGAGCTGTCGGGCGCTGCTTCGGCCTACTGGTTCCTGCTCGAGACCAGCCGTGCGGTCAAGCCCCTGATCCTGCAGGTGCGCAAGGAGCCGCAATTCACCGCACTGGATCGCCCCACCGACGAGAACGTCTTCAAGCGCAAGGAGTACGTCTACGGCTTTGACGACCGCAAGAACGCGGGGTACGCCTTCTGGCAGCTGGCCTACGGCAGCACCGGCGCTTAATTGAGAGGTTAGACCATGTTCACCATCGCGGATGTAAGGGCCAACCTGGCGGAGGATGTGCTGATCTATCTCGTAGACGACGAGAATGAGAAGGCTATCACCCCCGCCGCAGAGGCCCGCATCCAGGAGGACATCCGCAAGGCAGTGGCCGAGGTCAACTCCTATGTAGCTCAGCGCTACACCCTGCCCCTGCCCGAGATTCCAGATGTTCTGCGCGACAAGGCGATGGATGTGGTCAAGTACAAGCTCTTTTCCCGCCGGGGCATCCGACCCGGTACAGCCGACGAGACCATCCGCCAGAACTACGAGGATGCCCTGCGCTGGCTGCGCGACCTGGCCCTGGGCAAAACCAGCCTGACCTTCAGCGGCAACAGCGGCTCCGATGGGCCTGCGGTGCCCCAGGGGGTACTGCCTCGCATACGCGCGGCCAGGCGAGTGTTTTCCCGCGAGAAGCTGGAGGACTTCTGATGGGCGTGCGGATCGTGGGGGATGTGACCAGGCTCAACCGGGCGCTGCGCAAACTGGCCGCTACCCGGCTGGATCGCGTGGCGGCCAGTGTGGGGGAGGTTCTGGTCTCCTCCACCATCCAGCGCTTCAACGAGCAAAAGGGCCCCGATGGGCGGCCCTGGGAGCCCCTGGCCGCGGCCACCGTGGCCCCGCGCAAAAAGGACTTCAAGAAGTCCGGTGGGTTGCGAAAGCAGGCGCTGGAGCGAATGGAGAAGCGAAAAATCCTGATTCAATCGGGCCGCCTGCGCAACTCCATCACCGCCAGGCGGGACGGAACCAGGGTGGCGGTGGGCACCAACCTGGTCTACGCCGCCATCCACCAGTTTGGCGGGCTGGCGGGACGCGGGCGCGGGGTGCGCATCCCGGCCCGGCCCTACCTGGGCATATCGAGGGCGGATGAGGCCGAGATCGAGCGCATCCTGAAGGAGGCCCTGGGTGGTTAGCCTGGTTCGCCAGCACCTGACCCGCGGCCTGGTCTCCACCGGGCTGCCGGAGCGGTATATCCGTCAGGAACAGCGAAACCGGGGGGAGGCCTATCCCACCGATCTATCGGCCTGGCTCTACCCGCTGCAGGGCGAGCTAAACCGGGCCGGCAAACGGCTGTCGGTAGAGCAGGCCCCTGTGCGCTCCCGCCGCTGGCTGTGGCTCGGCGAGGCCAACATGCGCTGTGAGCTATATGCCCGCAACGAGCCGGAGCTGAACCAGATTCTCCAGGGCTTTCTGACCTGGCTGTTCGATCACACCCTGGTGGACAGCGCGGGGGTGCGCTTCAAGGTTCCAGCGGAGCGCATTCGCTTTAGCTATCAGGATGAGGAGGGGGTGCTCATTGCCCAGAACGGCATCCGGCTCGAGATCCCGGTCGAAATCGGCATCTACCGCGACAACGCCTGGACCCCGATCACGGTCGAGATCGAGCGCGAAATTGAAGGAGGCGCAAGTGGCGAGTGAGAAGGATAAAGAACCGCTGGAGCTGCCCACGGTGGAGGAGCTGGCAGCTCGGCACGGCGTGGAGGCCTGGGCCCTGGCCGGTGTGCGGGTGCGCGAGCGCTGGCCCATCGGGTTTCGGGTCAAAGAAGAGGTGTTTTTGAAGGCGGTGGAGCGCTTTTTGAAAGGCCCCACCGATGGAGGAAGTAGATGAGCCTGCCGGGTGTTTATCCGATTATTCAGGATGGCGGCCTGGGCGTAGTGGCCCCGTCCGGGGATGGGGCTCGGGTGGTGGTGGGGGTTTCCAGCGCAGGGCCCCTCAACCAGGTGATTGGCCTTTCCGACCTGGGCGCGGTGCCCTCCACCCTGGGCACGGGCCCGCTGGCGCGGGCGGTGGCCGACCAGCTCGCCTATGGCGGGGGCCAGGTCTACGCGGTGCGGGCCAGCGCGGATGTGGCCGGCACCGTGACCCCCGACGCGGGCAACCCCGCCAGCCCTGCGGTCACCGTCACGGGCAGCCCGCTGGATGCCTACGATTTACAGGTGCGGATCACCCGCGCCGGGGCGCTGGGCACATCGGCCTTCGTGTACAGCCTGGACGGGGGCGACAGCCTCAGCCTGGAGATCGCCACCGCGGCCACCTACGTCATCCCCGGCACCGGCCTGACCCTCAACTTCGCGGCGGGCAGCTACGTGCTGGGCGATGTTTACAAGTTTGCGGTGACAGCGCCCAGGTGTAGCGTATCGGCGGCCCAGACCGCCATCCGGGCCGCGCTCGGCTCGGCCCTGCTCTACGAGTACATCCAGCTGGCCCAGCCCAGCGACGCCGCCATGTGGGCGGCCCTGGATGCGCTGGCCCTGGAGGCGGAAAACCAATTCCGTTACATCTACTTCGTGGCCGAAACCGTTCCTCCGGGCAGCGATGCAGATGCCTGGGTCAACGCCCGGCTGACGGAAAAGGCCAGCTTCGCCTCCAAGCATTTGCAGATCGTGGCCGCCTGGGGCGAGGTGGTGGATACCCTGAGCGGTCGCCTCGAGGTGCAGAGTCTGGCCTCGCGGATCGCTGCCCGCAGCAGCCGCAACCCCGTGCACATCAAAACCTCCTGGGTGCAGCAGGGCCCCCTGGCGGGCTTGGTGGTGCCCGCGCCCTTCACCACGGGCCAGTACGGCAAGGCCACCAGCTTCAACAATGCGCACGCCCTGGCCCTGGACAACGCTGGCTTCACCACCATCTATAAGTTGATTGGCCGGGACGGCTGGTTCGTGGTGGAGGACCGCATGGCCGCCGCCCCCACCAGCGACTACAAGATCGTGCCCAACCGGCGGGTGATGAACAAGGCCACCACCCAGGTGCGCCAGGCCCTGCTCGATTTCGTGCAGCAGGGGGTGGACCCGCTCGATCTCAATGCCTCCCTGGCTACCCTGGTGGCCCGCGCCAATACCCCCTTGCGCATCATGCAGAGCAAGGGCGAGATCGTGCGGGGCCGGGTCATCATTCCCCCCGGCCAGGACATCCTGGCCAGCTCATCCCTGCGGGTGCAGGTGCGCATCGTCCCGCTGGGCTATCTGCGGGAGATCACCCTGGACATCGGCTTCGAGAACCCCTTTCTGGCGGCCTAGGAGGTGATCCATGATTAACGGCAGATACTACGACTGGGAACACATCACCCTCAACCTGAAGGGCCGCACCCTGGTGGATGTGAAGTCCATCAGTTACGGCGACGAGCGAGGGGCCGAAAAGGTGTACGGCAAGGGATTGCGCCCGCGCGGATACCGCCTGAAGCGCTACAGCGGCAAGGATGGGCAGGTCGTGCTGCTGCGGGAGGAGTACGACCGCATGCTGGAGGATTCCGAAATCCAGCAGAAGGGCCTGTACAACATCGACCCCTTCGAGATCGTGGTCAGCTACGACAAGGGGGATGGGAACCCCAAGACCGATGTCTTGCAGGACTGCATCTTTACCGAGCGCAGCTTCGACAACATCGAAGAAGATGGCGACGAACTGACCGTTACCCTGAGCTTCCAGTACCTGAGCCTGAAGTCCAACGACCAGGACGCCCTGGTGGAGTGAGATAAATGGCCGACAAATCCAACGCCTATCACGTTTTTGAGACCCCGGAGGGCAGGAAGTTTGCCTTCCAGAAACCCACCACCGCCCAGATCGACGCCCTGGTGGCCCGCACCCGCAAAAGCCCCACCCAGGCCACCGCGTTTTTCACCCTGGCCATCATCGAGCCCGCGCAGCGGGCCGAGTGGGAGGCCCTGCTTTCCGACAAGCCGGGCTATGCCACCGAGGTGGTCGAGGCCGTCATGGAGAAGCTGGGTTTTCCGATCAGGGGCTGATCGTAGATGAGGCCCCGAGTCCCCTCGAGCAGTACGCCGCCCTGGTCGAATACTGGTTGCACCAGCCGGCCAGCCAGGACATAGACGAGCTGCGCAGCCAGGTGCGCCGGGCGCTGTGGCTCGAGAAGCGCTACCTCAAACCCCCACCCTGACCCGGGTGGGGGTCAAATCTTAATCTTTTTCTCTCATAATTGCCCTTTATCGTATTAGAATCTCATGATAGTTTTGGCCTATTTATGAGTGCAGTTATTTCACTGTGGCTTTGGTTACTTTTACGCAACATGTTTCACGCCTGGATGCTTTTGTTATCGCAAAAACAGCAACTTTTTGATGTTTCACCCACTCCGCCAATGTAGCATTGCTCACTTTTGGCGGAGTGGAAAATTATGTTTCACGATTTTTATTTGTTGCACACAGGTTTTTTAGCTTATTTTTGTATGTTTCACCCACTCCGTCATGGCGGAGTGGCGTTTTAAGTAAGAAGGTTATAACTTTTTAGGCTGCTGGACGTTGTTTTTTCCACTCCGCCATTTGGTTTTATTTGACTTAGTCTATTTTGGCGGAGTGGCTTTATGAGAGATTTGTTTGACTTAGTACAAAATGGCGGAGTGGCTAGCACTACATTATATACTTAGTACACGCAATGCTATTTTATTTATTTTTGCCACATTTATCGCATTATTCTAGTGTGTTGAGCTGCTTCATTGGATTTTTTATTTTTGTATTAGTGACTCTCATTTATGTTTTTTGCTAAATTTATTGTACTCATTGTTTTCATAATACCCACATAGTGAAAAATAGCGCGTTTCGTTTTGACATTTAGCGTGGCGCAAAATGGGCGTTAGTGACATTTAGCGTGGCGCGCCCCAGTTTTCAGGCGCTTCCACCTCGATCTCACGTTTTTGCAGTTCCATACGGCATTTTTCCGCCTCATTCCGCTTCATTCCGGCTCTTCCACTGGTGACATTTAGCGTGGCGCATAACAAAGGCCGGCCCAAGTATTAAGACGGGGCCTCGAGGGTTCTTTTTGGGCGGCAGAAGCGGATACCCGGCGCCGGGTGTGATGGCGTTTTTATCGTCTTACACGATGTTTTCACGCCCACACCCGGGGCCTTCGGGGGTGGGGTGGATTTGGTGGGAAACCCGCCCAATTTGAACCCCGAAGGTGGGAAAAAGTGGGAGTCAGGTGGGAGATAGTGGTAAAAAGTGGGGATTGCGTGGTACATTACGGTTCAGAACAGCACCTCCGGTGGGAAACGCTCGTGGCGAGACGAGCCCTAAAAACCGAATCTGCACAGGAGAACACGAGATGCCCTTCGGTGAACACCAGTATAGCCTCGATGACAAAGGTAGGGTTGTGATTCCGCAGCCCTTCCGCTCGTTTATCGAGGATGGGGTGGTGATTACCCGGGGCCTCGAGGGCTGCCTCTACATGTACCCCCTGCTGGCCTGGAGCAACATCGAGCGACAGCTGCAAAACGTACCGCTGATTGATCGGGACGCGCAGGAGCTGGTGCGCTTTTTGTATTCAGGAGCCCACAAAACCCAGATGGACAGCGCTTCACGGGTAACCATTCCCCCGCCCCTGCGCAAGTTTGCCGGCCTCGAGGATACCAACGAGGCCGTTGTGGTCGGCGCCCCTACCCGCCTCGAGCTCTGGAGCGAGAGCCGCTGGTGGGCCACCATCACCAAGTTTGTCGAAAACCCCACCACCCCCGAGGCTCTGCGCGGCCTGATTGGATGAAGCATGTATGCGCGCCATCACCTGTATTTCTCAACCCAGCCCGCCTCGCGGCCGGGAGGGCAAAGCATGAACCACACCCCGGTGCTCTACCAGGAAGCCCTGGACTGGCTGGCGATCCGGCCCGGTGGGGTCTATGTGGATGCTACCCTGGGCGGAGCAGGCCACACCCGGGGCATCCTCGAGCGGGGGGGCAGGGTGGTCGCTTTCGACCAGGATCCAGAGGCCATCGCGCGGGCCAAAGCGCTGGGCCTGCCCAACCTAACCCTGGTCGAGGCCAACTTTAGCGAACTCCTGCCCCAACTGCAAAAGCTAGGTATCGGCCAGGTGGACGGCATCCTGGCCGATCTGGGGGTGTCCAGCTTCCATTTCGACGACCCCCAGCGCGGCTTTAGCTACCAGCTCGAGGGCCCGCTGGACATGCGTATGGGCTCGGGCGACCTGACCGCCGCCGAGGTAGTCAATAGCTATAGCGAGGAGGAAATTGCCGACATTCTTTTCAAATACGGTGAAGAGCCGCGTGCGCGCCGCATCGCCCGCTTCATTGTAGAGAACCGCCCCTTCACCTCCACCACCCAACTGGCCGAGGTCATCCGCCGGGCCACAGGTTTTCGGGAAGCCGGCCACCCGGCCCGCAAAAGCTTCCAGGCCCTGCGGATTTATGTCAACGATGAACTAGGCGCCCTGGAGCAGCTTTTGCGGAGCGCCGAAGCGGTGCTGAGGAAGGGTGGAAGGCTGGTAATCATCAGCTTTCACTCGCTGGAGGACCGTCTGGTCAAGCATTTCTTGCGGGAATCCGCAGTCCTGCAACCCCTTACCAAGAAACCCATTGTGCCTTCCGAGACCGAACAGCGCGAAAACCCTCGAGCCCGAAGTGCCAAGATGCGCGTAGCCGAGCGCGTAGATGGAGGCAAAGCATGAAAACGGTATTGCGATGGGGCCTGGTGTATTTACTGCTACTAACAGGACTCACCGCCCTGGGGCACTACAACCAGCAGCTAAACACCCGGCTGGCGGCCCTCCAGGCCAACGAAAGCGACCTAAGGCAAAAAGAAACCCGGCTGCTGCTACAGCGCTATCAGCTTACGGCCCCCCTGGCCTTGCGAACCTGGGCCGAGGCCAACGGCTACATTCCCATGAGCCTGGGCCGCTGGGTTAATCCAGCCCAGGAAACCGAAAGGAGCACCCCTTGAACCGTCTGGGAACCCACGAACAGGCCACCCTGAGCCGGGGCTGGGTGGTGCTGCTGGCCCTGCTGGCCTTTGCGCTGGCCCTGGGGTATGGCTTTTATGTCCTTTGGCACAACGCCCCCAGCCTGCCTTTACGCCCCCCCACCCGAACCGAAGCACCCCCCGTGCGAGGCAGCCTGGAAGCAGCCGATGGCACCCCCCTGGCCCTGAGCACCCCCCACGACACCCGCCTGTACCCGTTGGGGCCTTCGGCGGCCCAGCTCATTGGCTTTGGCGAGCGCAGCAGCGGCAAGGGGCTCTCGGGCCTCGAGCTCGACCTGGAAAAACTGCTCTCCTTGGGCCAGAGCCTGCGTCTGACGATAGACCCCCAGGTACAGGCCATCGCCGAGCAGGCTTTGTGGCATGGCCTCGAGGTTGCCAAAGCCGACTGGGGCACGGTGGTGGTCATGGAAAGCAAAACCGGTCGACTCCTGGCGGTAGCCAACGGCCCTGCCTTCGACCCCACCGCCCCGCGGCGCAACCTCCAGCAGGATGTTTCCTGGCGCAATCATGCCTTCGCTTATGCCCTGGAACCTGGCTCGACCATCAAGCCCCTTACGGCGGCAGTGCTGCTGGAAGAAAACGTAGCCCGGCTGGAGACCAAGGTTTATGCCCCCATGAGTCGGCGCATTGCCGGCTGGACCATCAACGACGTGGTCAAACACCCCGAGACCCTCACCCTGAGCGAGGTACTCAAGTACTCCTCCAATGTGGGCATCACCACCCTGGCCGAGCGCATACCACGCGAAACCTTGTTCAACTACTTCAAGAAGCTGCACTTCATGGACGAAGCCCCCATGCCGCCGCTGTCCTATCAGCCGCAGATTGGCGTACGGGTAGCCGCCCCCCAGGTACGCCCCCTTCACCGCTGGGGGCCTGCCGAGTACGCCAATGCGAGCTTTGGGCAGGGCTTCCTGATTACCCCGCTGCATCTGGCAGCGGCCTACAACACCCTGGCCAACGACGGAGTCTACCGCCAGCCCATTTTGTTCGAGGGCAACACCTCACAAAGCGCGGAAGTGTTCAGGCCCCAGGTGGCACGTGAGATTCGCAAGGCCCTTACCGATGGCGCTGCCGAAAACGCCAAGCTGCCGGGCTATGTGCTGGGGGGCAAGACCGGCACCGCCCAGGTGGTGGTGGATGGGCGCTACAGCAGCAGCGTGTACGCGGCCTTGTTCGCTGGTTTCATCCCATCCAACACCCCACGCGTGACGGTGGTGGTCACACTATTTCACCCCAAAGGCAGCCGCATCCACGGCTCCCAGGTGGCCGCCCCCATCTACCGCGCTATTGCGGCCCGGCTTTTTGCCCTGTGGGGCGTTCCCCCACGACCACAGTTGGAGCCCTCAGCGAAGAAGGGTAAACTGGTTCAGCGATGAGTGTCTTGTGTAAGTTGGGGAAAACACTCAAATAACCTATGGAGCATAACGGCCTCAAGGAACTTCGACCCGAATGGGTAGCCAGCCTTACGGGCGGGCAGGTGCACCAGGGCACCTCCGTAGCCCACGATTTGCACTGGGACTCCCGCCAGGTTGGGCCTGGGGTGGCTTTTTTTGCCCTACCGGGGGCCCAGACCCACGGGCGTGAGTTTGGCCTGCAGGCTTTGCAAGCCGGGGCTGCTTTTGTGGTCAGCGACCTGGCCCACCCCGGCGCGGTGCAGGTAACAAGGCCCGAGCGGGCCTTGCTGGCGGTGGGGCGGGCCCTGCGCGAGCAGTTTGCCGGCACGGTGCTGGCTGTGGGTGGCAGCTCCGGCAAAACCACCACCAAGGAGTGCCTGGCCCAGGGCCTGGCCTGGCCAGCCCCCGAGGGCAACCTCAACAACGCACCCGGCCTGACCCGGTTCTTTTTCCACCTGCACCAAGCCGAAGGCTGTGTGGTGGAGCTGGGCATAGACCGCTTGCTGGAAATGGCCGAGCTCACCTATCTGGCCCGGCCCGATATGGCCGTGCTCACCAGCCTGGGGGTGGAGCACCTGGAGGGGCTGGGGAACCTGGAGAACGTCATCCGGGAGGAAAGCTGGCTGCTGCAGGTCAGCCCCATCCGGCTGGCCAGCGTGCAGGCCGCCCAATTGCTGAACCTGCCCGGCCTGAAAACCTACGGTATTGGCACGGGGGACTTCCGCGCCGAGGGGGTGGAGATGCGTCTCGAGGCTACCCGCTTCCGCTTCGAGGGGCACACCGTAGCCCTCCCCTACCCTGGGGTGGGGCCGGTGCTGGGGGCGCTGGCCACGCTGGCCGCTGCTTGCCTCTTGGGGAAGCCCCTCCCAGAAGTCATCGAGCGCCTGGCTGAACTCAAACTGCCCCCAGGCCGGATGCAGCGCCTGCGGCTGGGGGCAGTGGACTTCATCCACGATGCCTACAACGCCAACCCCCTTTCGCTCTTGGCCGGGATGGCGTTCCTGCAAACCTTGCCAGGCCGAAAATGGCTGGTGTTGGGGCGCATGGCCGAGCTGGGCCAGGAGGCCCTGAAGTACCACCTCGAGGCCGCCCGACTGGCCGCGGACACGGGTTCAAACCTGGTCTTCGTGGGCCCTTTTGCTAAGCAACAGGCCGCCGAGGTGGGTGGTATAGCAGTAGAGACCATCGAGGAGGCCGCGGCCTATCTGGCACAGGTGGTAGCCCCCGGCGACCTGGTCTACCTGAAGGCTTCGCGTAGCGTGGGCCTCGAGCGCCTGCTAGAGCTCTGGCCTAAGGAGGGGGCATGAGGGTGGGGTTGGTGGCCTGCGGGATATGGCTGGCGGCCTGCGCCCCCCAGTCCCAGACTCCGGCTACCAGCGGGCCCATCCTGATTGAAGGCGGGGTGGTCGAAGGGCGTGTGGTGCAGGGGGTGGGGCTGCAACTGGCCCTGCCCAGCCCCACCCCCTGGGTGTCCCGCAACGGCCCCACCCTCCTGGCCGCCTACCCCTTCCAGCTTCTGGTCTACCAGAACGGCTTTATCCAGGACAGCCTGCCCCTTCCGGGGGTTCCCACCTTTGTGCGGGCCAAGCCCCTGCCGCTGGTGGGCCTGGAAGACCGGCTTTTTGTGCCGGAGCGGGGAACGCTCGCTTTCAAAGCCAAAGATGCGCTCAACACCAAAGCAGGGGTCTACTGGCTGGCCGAGGAAGGGCTTTACCTCGAGCGCCGCCTGCTGGCCGAAGGGCGCTTTGGCTTTTTGGCTGCGAATGAGCGCTACGTGTATGCCTTTGCGCGCGAAGCCTTGCGCCTGCCCGACAACCTGCGGGTTCCCCTGCCCGCTGGGGTGCGGGCCGCGGTGGTGCTGGACGAGCTTTATGTGCTCACCCCCGAGGGCCTGTACCGCCTGAGCCTGGAGGGCTTGCGCCTGGGCTTCAGGGCTGGCTCGTACAGTGGCCTCGAGACCGACGGAGCCTACCTCTATACCCTCGAGGGAAGCCGCTTGCTTACCTTGCGGCTCAATCTGGAGCTGGCCCAGCCAGGGGGGCTCGAGGTCTGGGTCAGGCCTTCTACCCAGGGCCGGGAGGTGCCATGAACTCGCTCGCTGCCGCTTTGCTCCTGAGCTGGTTCCTGGTGGGGCTTTGGATTACCCTGATGCAGTCCTTGCGGCTTGGCAAACAGGTTCGGGCCGACGGGCCACAAAGCCACCTGAGCAAGATGGGCACCCCCAGCATGGGCGGGGTGGCCTTTTTGCTGGCCGCCGCGGTGGTGTACGGGCTCTCGGGTGGCGACCGCTGGGCGGGGCTTTGGCTCCTGGTGCTGGGCATGGCCCTGCTGGGCCTGGCCGACGACCTGGCCGGCTCCCTGCGCCGCCCCCTAAGGGCCCGCGAGAAGCTGGTGGTGCAGGTGCTGATGAGCCTGATTTTTGCCCTCTGGGCCGCCCGTCAGGTGCAGTACACCCCCTATCCGGTGCTGGACGTGCTGCTGTACACGCTGGTGGTGATAGCGGCCTGCAACGCCTTCAACTTCACCGACGGGGTGGATGGCCTGCTGGCCAGCATAACTGCGGTGATGCTGCTGCCCTTTGTGGGCCTGCCCACCGCCCAGACTATGGTGGGGGCCTTGCTGGGCTTCCTGTGGCACAACGCCCCCAAGGCCACGGTGTTTATGGGCGATACCGGCAGCATGGCCCTGGGCGCGCTTATCGCCGGGCTTTTTATCCTGGAGGGTAAGCTCTGGTGGCTCCCGCTGGTGGCCCTGATTCCGGTGCTGGAGGTGCTCTCGGTGATTATCCAGGTGAGCTACTTCCGCCGCACCGGCAAGCGCTTCTTCCGCATGAGCCCGCTGCACCACCACTTCGAGCTTTCGGGCTGGTCCGAGGGCAAGGTGGTGTTTCGCTTTGTGGTGGTTACTGCGCTGTGCACGGCCCTGGCGGTGCACCTGTGGGGAGGCCCGGCGTGAAACGGCTGGTCTACGGGCTGGGGCGCAGCGGCCTGGGGGTGCTGGCCTACCTGCAACGACACGGCCTGAGAGCTGCTTTCTACGACGACAAGCTCAAGCCCGAGGAAGCCAAACAGGCCCTGGCGCTGGGGTTCGAGCTCGAACCCAACCCCACCCCCGGCCACTACCAGCAGGTTGTTGCCGCCCCCGGCGTCCCCCTGCAGCACCCCAGGCTACAGGCCCTGCGCCAGGGCGGGGCCGAGGTCATTGGCGAGGCCGAGCTGGTCTACCGGTACTCCCAAACCCCCCTCATCGGCATCACCGGCACCGCTGGCAAAACCAGCTGCACCCTGTTCACCGGACACTTCCTGCGGGCTTTAGGTTTTCGGGCGCTCGAGGGCGGCAACATCGATCCCCCGCTGGCCAGTGTGGTGGATGAGGCCGAGGTGGTGGCGGTGGAGATGAGCAGCTTCCAGCTCGAGCGCACCGTTCACTTTCGCCCCCGGGTCGCGGTGTTGCTGCTGCTGGGCGTGGACCACCTCGACCGACACGGAAGCCTGGAAAGCTACCATGCTGCCAAGCTCAACCTCATCAAGAACCTGACCTCCCAGGATGCTCTGGTCTACAACGCCCAAGATCCAAAAATCCTGGCGGGCATCGCGCATAGTCCGGCCCGGCGCTACCCCTTCCAGCCCGCCACCGACCCCCGCGAAACCAACCTCAACGCTGCCCTGCAGGCGGCCCTGGCCTACGCCCACATCGTCGAGCGGGAGCAGCCTGGCCGGGCCTGGGCAGTTGAACCCAGCCAAAAAGCGCTGGAACCCTTCCGCACCTCGGCCCCCCGGCCCGAGGCCCGCTATGAGGTTTTCGCCCGCATGGGCAGCCTGCACTTCATTGACGACTCCATCGCCACCCGCCTCGATGCCGTGCGGGCAGCCCTGGAAGCAGCCCCCGCTCCGGTAGCCTGGATACTGGGCGGGGTGGACAAAGGTGCGCCGGTGGAGGAGCTGCTGGAAGTGGTGGAGCGCAAGGTTCAGCTCATTCTGGCCGTGGGCCAGGATGGCCCCCGTATGGCCGCGCCTTTCAGCGAGCGGGTGCAGGTGGTGGAAATCAGCGAACCCGACGGGCGCCAGGCCCTGCGCCAAGCCGTGCTCGAGGCCCGCCAGCGGCTTTCCTCCGGCAGCGTGCTGCTGGCCCCACTCGCCACCTCCTTCGATCAGTTCAGGGATTACAAAGAACGCTCCAAGGTATTCAGGGAAGTGGTGCTGGAATTGGGAGGAACCCGTGGATAGCATTTTGTTGCTGGCCCAGCTCTTGCTTTTTGCCCTTTCGGCCCTGGGGGTAGCCACCTCCGACTGGATGCGGGCGGCCCCAGAGCAACACAGTCTGGAAAACTTGCGCAACATGGCTTTTTCACTGGTTCTGATGTTGCTGGTTTCGCGTCTGCGCCCCCACTGGGCCCTCTGGGCGGCTCGGCCCATTTTTCTGCTCTCGATAGGGCTCTTGCTGGCCAACCTGGCCATAGGCTTTGGGCCGGGTAGCGAAAAACGCTTTATCGATCTGCCCTTTACCTCGTTCAACATCCAGGCCTCAGAGCTGGCTAAGCTGGCCGTGGTGCTTTACCTGGCAGCCTTTTTTCACAACAAACCCACCGACTACCCCATCCTCGGCCCCATTGTGGCCATTAGCCTGGCCGCCGGCCTGATTATCGCCTCACCCGACCTGGACACAGGCCTGTTTGTGCTGCTTTTGTCAGGCTTTTTGCTGGTGGTAATTGGGGTTCCCTGGCGCCGCTTGCTGGCCATTGGGCTGACCGCCTGGATTCTGGCCCTCTCGGTCTCGGGGTTGTACCTCAACCGCTTCGAAAAAGTACGTGAGCGCTACGAGGGCTGGAGTACCTACATCAGTGGGCGGGTAAATGAGCTGAGCCCAGAGGTTATCCGGGGGCCCCTGTACCAAATTACCCAGGCCCACAAAATCATCGTCAATGCGGGGCCGTTTGGGCAGGGGGTGGGCGCGCGCATGCCCAACCTGCCCGAGTCCCACAACGACTTCATCCTGGCCTCCATCATCTGGTCAGGAGGCTGGCTGGCAGGCTTTATGGTCTTGCTGGCCTGGTGGCTCATTCTGGCCCGGGGGCTGCAAATTGCCGCCAATCTAGCAGGCGCCTACAGTGTGCTGGCCCTGGGTCTGACCCTGTATTTGGTGCTGCAAGCTGCCCTCAACATCGCTGCCGTTATTGGCACCATTCCCATTGGCGGCTCACCCCTGCCCATGGTAAGCATGGGCGGCAACTCGATGTTGATGGCCGGTGTGGCCATGGGGCTTTTACAGGCCCTCTCGAGGGAAGCCTTTGCCCGACCAAGCGAAGTCCCCAGCCAGGAGGCCCGCTCATGAGCACGGCCTGGAAATTCGAGGCATGCCCACTCACCCAAGGAGGCCTATGCTGGTCGTAACCGGAGGCGGCACCGGCGGCCACCTGTATCCAGGGCTGGCGGCAGCCCGGGCCCTTATAGCAGCCGGCCAGCCAGTGACCTACGTGGGGGCCCTGGGCGGCCTGGAGGAGCGGGTGCTGCCCGAAAGTGGCCTGCCCTACCGAATCATTCCGGCAGGCAAGCTCTCGCGCGAGGCCTTGCGGCCCGCAGAAGGGGTCAAGGTCGTGCGGGGCCTGCTCGCGGCGCGGCAGGTGGTGCGCGAGCTAGAACCCAGGGCTGTTCTCAGCATGGGCGGCTACGCTGGTTTTCCGGTGGCTTTTGTGGCCGCTTTGCTCGGCATCCCCGTGGTTATTCATGAGCAAAACGCCAAACTAGGCCTGGCCAATCGCATCCTGGCCCGCTGGGCCAGGCGGGTGGCCCTGGCCACCCCCATCACGCTGCCGCCCCACCTGGCCGCCAAGGCCCAGGTGGTGGGCTACCCAGTACGGGAAGAAAAGCTTCCCCAGGCCGAAGCCCGCCTCGCTTTGGGGCTGGATCCGCAGCGTCCCACCCTGCTGGTTCTGGGCGGAAGCCAGGGCAGCAAGGAACTCAACGAGCAGCTGCCCCACAGGCTTTACCCCCTGCTGGACGAATGGCAGGTGCTGCACCAGTGTGGGGTGCGCTGGGAGGCCGCACTCAGGCCGCTCCAAAGGCCCCACTACCATCTGCGCGGCTACCTGGACAGCGTGCTGGCCTGGAGTGCTGCCGACCTGGCCATCACCCGGGGCGGCGCCGGCACTATGTCCGAGGCCGCCTACCACCGGGTTCCGGTGCTGGGCGTTCCTCTGCCAAAGAGCCTGGACAGCGGCGCCCAGTGGGCCAATGTGGGCTTTTACGCCAAACAGGGCGCGGCCCGGCGGCTGGAGTCCTGGAACGACTTCGAGGCCGAGCTAAGGGCCCTGCTCGACCCCTCCACGCGGGCGCAAATCCGCGATAGACTTGGTAGGTTGTCGCCGGCTGGTGCAGCCCAGCGACTGGCGCAAATGGTGCTGGAGGCAGCGTGAAGCATTATCACCTAATGGGCATTGGGGGGATTAGCATGAGCGGGCTGGCCCGCATCCTGCGCAAGGACGGGCACATCGTTAGCGGCTGCGACAGCCAGCTATCCGACCTTACCCGTGCGCTCGAGCGCGAGGGCATCCGGGTTTTCCAGGGCCACAGCCCCGCCCACCTCGAGGGCGTGGACGTGCTGGTGGCCTCCACCGCCATCAAAGACAGTGAACCGGAGCTGGCTACCGCCCATACCCTGGGCCTTCCGGTCTGGCGGCGAATTCAGGTGGTGGCCGAGATTTTGCGCGGGGGCTACAGCCTGGGCGTCACCGGCTCCCACGGCAAAACCAGCACCACCTCCATGCTGGCCAGCATCTTCATCGCAGCCCAAACCGACCCCACCGTGCTGCTGGGGGCCGAGCTGGGCCTGATTGGCGGCAGCGCCAAGGTGGGCCAGGGACCTTACCGCATCGCCGAGGTAGACGAGTCCGACCCCCTGTTCCGCTTTTTAGAGCTGGATGTGGCGGTGGTCACCAACCTCGAGTCCGACCACGTCTCGCCCGACGGGCAGGCCCGCCCCAACTACCACGCATCCTTCGAGGCCCTGCAAGATGCCGTGCGTTCCTTTGCGGGCCGGGCCAGGCACGTCGTCTACAACGGTGAACCCGGCTGGCGCTTGTTGGATGGGCTCACCCAGGGCCGTCCCCGCAGCAGCTTTGGGCTCCTGCAAGGCGACTGCCATGCGGCCAGGATGGCCCTCGAGCCCTTCGGCAGCCACTTCGAGCTGGTCTGGCAGGGCCAGACTTTGGGCCCGGTGCGCCTGCAAGTTCCTGGCGAACACAACATTGTCAACGCCCTGGCCGCCGCAGCCGCGGCGCTGGTGGCGGGGGTTCCATTCGAAGCCATTCAGCAAGGCCTCTACCAGTACACCGGGGCCAGCCGCCGCTTCGAGAAGGTGGGCGAGCTCAACGGGGCCCTGATTGTGGATGACTACGCCCACAACGCCACCAAGCTGTGGGCGCTGCTCAGGGCAGCAAAAAACACCGGCCTGCGGGTGCGGGCGGTCTTCCAGCCCCACCGCTACGGCCGCAGTGAGCAGGAGTGGCCGCAGTATGCCCAGGCCCTGGAGCAGGCCGACGAAGCCCTGATCCTGGATGTCTACGCCGCCGGAGAAACCCCCCTGCGCCTCACCAGCGCCCAGATTGCAGGCCGGATTGTAGAGCACCTGCGCTCCAGCGGGCGCGCGGCCCACTACGATAGCTGGGACAACATCCTCAGCTACCTGCGGCAAACCGCCGCCCCCGGCGACTTAATCCTGACCATCGGGGCGGGGAGCGTCTACCGGCTGGGCCGCCTGCTGGCGGCGCATAAGGAGGCGGTATGAGCGGGGCCCAAGAGGAGGTGAAAGCGTGAAGATAGCCCGTCTGCCACTGGCCCGGCTCACCACCATCGGGGTAGGGGGCGAGGCCGAGGTCTGGACGGTGGAAACCCTGGCCGACCTCAAAGCGGCCACCCAGGCCCCCTACCGGGTGCTGGGCAACGGCTCCAACCTCTTGGTCTCGGATGCGGGCGTACCGGAGCGGGTCATCCGGCTGGCCGGCGAGTTTGCCCGGTGGAACCCGAACCTTTCGGGCTGGATTGGCGCGGGGGCCTTGCTGCCGAGCCTGCTGCAGGCCTCGGCGCGGCTGGGCCTGAGTGGCCTCGAGGGCCTGTACGGGATTCCCGCCCAGGTGGGGGGTGCGGTGAAGATGAACGCCGGCACCCGCTTTGGCGAGATGGCCGATTCGCTCGAGCTGGTCGAGCTTTACCACGATGGCCGCCTGGAGCAGTACCGGCCCGAAGAGCTGGGCTTCAGCTACCGGCATTCCGAGCTGCCCCAGGGCAGCGTCGTCACCAGGGTTAAGCTGCGGCTTACCCCCGCTGGGGTGGAGGCCGTGCGGGCCAAAATCGCGCTGGTAGACGCTGCCCGCAAGGGCCAGCCCAAAAAGAAAAGCGCGGGTTGCGCCTTCAAGAACCCCCCCGGCGAGGCTGCCGGGCGCCTGATTGACGCCCAAGGCCTCAAAGGCCTCACTGTGGGCCGGGCCATGATTAGCCACGAACACGGCAACTTCCTGGTTAACCTGGGCGGGGCCACCGCCGCCGAGATGTATACCCTCATCCGCAAGGTGCAGGCGCTGCTGCCGCTTGAGGTAGAGTGGGAGATCTGGGGCGAGATCGCGCCCTTGGCGGAGGTCAGCAGATGAGCAGGCGCACACAGGCACAAATCCAGATGCCCCCGACGCGGGCCCGCGGGGAAGCGCCCCCCTGTCCTGAAAGGGGGTGGGCATGATTCGGATCATGCTGGTGTCCTTGCTGCTGGCCACGCTGGGGGTGGGTTCGTATGTGGTGCTGCCCATCGAGGAGGTCGAGGTGGTGGGCCACAAGCAGCTTTCTAAAGACCAGGTGCAGCAGATAACCGGCCTCAAACCGGGACAGCCGTGGCTTTGGGCCTGGCCTTCCCGGCTGGAGCCCTTGCTTAAAAACCCCTGGGTGGTTTCGGCCACGCTCGAGCGCCCCGCGCCGGGCCGTCTTCGGATCGTGCTGCAAGAGCGCAGTTCCCTGGCCAACATCCTCATCAGGCAAAAACGCTTTGGGCTGAGTGGGGATGGCGTCCTGTTGCCCGATGCACCCCCCCAGACCCCGCTGCTTGAGGGAAAGGGCGAAATTCCTATTGCCGATCTGCTGCTCCTGGTGCAAGCTTTTCCTGAGGCAAAACGCATCCGCTACGATGTGGGAGGTTATCAGGTCTTGAGCGAAAACCTTAATGTTTGGGGCAAAAGCGCCAAAGAGTTGCAAGATTGGGCCAAAGCCCGCAGAATAGGCAAAAGTGACGCAAGCCGAGTTCTTGCGCACCCCGCCGTTGGGTCAGCCGACCGTATATATGTGTATTCTTGGGGGGTGAGTGCTCGCCGATGATTCTCGTAGGTTTAGACGTTGGAACCACAAAAGTGACCGCAGTCATCGGTGAACTGTCCTCGGATGGCGTCCTGGACATTATTGGGGAGGGCACTGTGCCTTCCCAGGGGCTAAGGCGTGGGGTGGTTACCAACCTCGAGCGTACCACTGAGTCCATCCGCCAGGCCATTTTCCAGGCCGAACGGGTCGCCGGGGTAAAGGCCGAGCAGGTCTGGGTGGGTGTGGCCGGGGCCCACGTCCGCAGCGTAACCAGCCACGGCCTGGCCGCCATCCGGCGGGGCCAGCAGATTACCGCTACCGATGTCGAACGGGCCATCGAACAGGCCAAAGCCTACCCCTTCGAGGGCGACTATGAGCTAATTCATGCCCTCCCGCTGGAGTTCCGGGTGGACGGCCAGGAGGGTATCCGCGACCCCATCGGCATGGCCGGGGTACGCCTGGAGGTAGACGTTCACCTGGTGGCCGGAAGCAAAGGCCCCCTGACCAACCTGCGCAAAGCCGTCGAGGATGCCGGTCTGGAGCTGCAGGGCATGGTACTTCAGGCCTATGCCTCGGGGCTGGCGGTGCTCTCGCCCGATGAGCTGTCCATGACCGTGATGCTGGTGGATATCGGTGGGGGCACCACCGATGTGGCCGTCTTCCGGCAGGGTCGGCTGGCCCACTCGGCGGTTATCCCGCTGGGGGGCGACCACGTCTCGCAGGACATCGCCAAGCTACTGCAAATTCCGGTGGAGGAGGCCGAGCGGGTGGCCAAAAAGTACGGCGCAGCCCTGCCCGAGCTGGCCGACCCCGAGCTGGTGCTCGAGGTCAGCCAGGAAGGTTCCGCCCAGATCTCCTACCAGGCCCCCGACCTGGCCCGCATCATCCGTCCGCGCCTGCGCGAAATTCTGCACCTGGCCCGCCAGAGCGTAGACGAGGCCCTGGGGCCTTTGGAAATAACCGTGGGCAAGGTCATCGTAACCGGCGGCACCAGTATGGTGCGCGGCCTGGAGGAGCTGGCCCGCAAGCAGTTCAACCTGCCGGTGCGGCTGGGCAAGCCCATTGGCGTGCAGGGCCTTACCGATGTGGTGGCCTCCCCCACCCACGCCACCGCGGTGGGCCTGGTTCGCCATGCGGCCAACCTGGCTACCCAGTCGCCTGTAGCCCGCAGCCACCGACCCAGCCGCAGCAAAGCCAGCCAGGCCAGCAAACCCCTAATTAACACCGAAGGCGCGGCCAACGCCGCTAGCGGCCTCTGGGAGCGGCTCAAAGGCATGTTCAAGAACTTCTTTTAGGCGTTTGGAGTATTGCTGTTGCTGCAGTAATCTAGAGCAACACCAGGAGAGCGTATGGGTGACGTACAGATTAAAGTTATCGGCCTTGGCGGTGCAGGCAACAATGCGGTCAATCGCATGATCGAGTCGGGTCTTACCGGCGTTGAGTTTATTGCGGCCAACACCGACGCACAGGTTTTGGCCACCAGCCTGGCCGAGGTACGCATCCAGTTGGGCGACAAGCTCACACGGGGCCTGGGCGCAGGGGCCAATCCCGAAATCGGCGAGAAAGCAGCCCAGGAAGCCGAAGAGCTGGTAAGTGAGTACCTCGAGGGCGCCGATATGGTCTTCATCACCGCCGGTATGGGCGGTGGAACCGGTACCGGTAGCGCGCCGGTGGTGGCGCAGATTGCCAAGAATCTGGGCGCCCTCACGGTCGGGGTGGTCACCCGCCCCTTCTCCTGGGAGGGCCCCCGCCGCCTGCGGGCCGCCGAGGAGGGCATCAAGCGCCTGCGCGAACAGGTCGACGCCATGGTGGTCATCTCCAACGACCGCTTGCTCAATGCCCTTGACAAAAAGGTCTCGGCCAAGGACGCTTTCATGATTGCCGACCGGGTGCTCTACCACGGGGTAAAAGGCATCACCGACGTCATTAACCTACCCGGCCAGATCAACCTCGACTTCGCCGACGTGCGCACCCTGCTTACCGGGGCCGGCCAGGTCTTGATGGGCATCGGCGCAGGTCGGGGCGAGAACAAGGTGCAAGAAGCCGCCCTGTCGGCCATCCAGAGCCCCCTGCTCGACCGCTCGGTAGACGGCGCCCGCAAGCTGCTTATCAACGTGGTGGGCGACGAGGACATCTCGCTACTGGAAGCCAGCAGTGTGGTGGAGCAGATTCGCGAGGCCACCGGTATGGAAGACGTGGACGTGCTGTATGGCCTCACCTACGACAACCGGGCCCAGGACGAGATGCGGGTTATCCTGATTGCAGCGGGGTTTAATGAAAGCGCCGTAGTTGCCAAACCGGGTGGCCGCCCCCTGATGGACTTCCCCACCAGCAACGTGGACATGGGTAACTTCGATATTCCTGCCTTCATCCGCTACGGTGACGGAGACTACCCCCCCAAAAGGGGCAACTAGTACTGGAGAGCCCCTTGGCCCTGAACCGCGCCCCACCCAGCCTGCAAACCCAGCCCCCCAGCACCCGTGAGCGCTAATCTGCGAGCAAGATGGTTGTCCTAGGCATCGACCCCGGCATCACCAACCTGGGCCTGGGCGTGGTGGAACAGGTGGGCAAGCAGGCCCGGCTGCTCCATGCCGAAGTGGTCAAGACCGCCCACGGCGAACCAGCCCCGGCGCGGGTAGGTAAGCTGTACCGCGCGGTTTACCAGGCCGCTGCCACGTACCGACCGCAGGCCATGGCAGTAGAGGAGCAATTTTTCTACCGGCAGAACGAGCTGGCCTACAAGGTGGGTTGGGCCATGGGGGCGGTCTTTCTGGTCGCCGACCAGCTCGCCATTCCGGTCTATGGCTATGGGCCCCCCAAGGTCAAGCAGGCCCTGGTAGGCACCGGCCAGGCCGACAAAGATCAGGTGGCCTACATGGTTCGGGCCATCCTGGGCCTGAAAACCCTTCCAAGACCCACGCACCTAGCCGATGCCCTGGCCATTGCCCTTACGCACTGCTTTTATCAGCTTGTCCCAGGCAGGCCTGCCTGATCGCAGTTTTTGCCGGCGATGCGGTAGCGCATATCATCCCCACCCGAAGCTTTCCGTTTAACGCCGGTCAAAACCGATAAAACCACCACACAACAGCCCGACCACCGGGCCTGTCTGGTGTGGCGAATAAACAAGGTTTGCAGATGCCTGGCCCTACAATAGGTGTTGCTATGAGTCGTTTAGCTGGCGTCATGGTTTTTGTTTTGATGTGTGGATTTTCCTTGGCCCAAGGTGTGCGCAGCCTGGGGATGGCCGGTCTGGTTTTACCCGGCCCCGAGGCCGCGAACCTGAACCCCGCCTACGCCGCCTACCCAGCAGGCCTGTATGGCAGCGAGCGGGGCCTGAGGCTGCCGGTGGGTTTGCTGGGCCTGGTGCTGCGTCCCGAAAGCAACCCCTTACCGGCCTTGAATGGCCTTTCCAACCTCACCAATGAGAACAGCCCCTTTGACCTGCTTACCTTCTACGACCAGTTCACCCACCTGAACGAGCTTCTGATCAACCCTGCTTCCTCGAGGGCCTTCATCAACCCCAGTACGGGCTACCCCGAAATTCAAATTAACGTTGACGCAAACGGCATCCAGATCACCGATTACCAGGGCAACCCCATACCGCTTGATCTGGGGCTGGGGACTACGGCCGGCGTAGCCACCAGCAAAGCCCTCACGCCCACCCCACTGCTGCGGATACCTTTGACGCTGGACAACAACCTTTTCTTTGATCTTGGTGTATTTGCCGGGGGCTTTGGGCTGGGTCTCTCACCCAACGAAAGCCTGCGCCAGGCCCTGCAAAGCGGTCAGCTACAACCCAACACCGAGTATGCCGTGGTGCTTAACACCAGCGCCCAGGCCGGCATCAGCGTGGGCTTTGGTTATGCCACCCGGCTGCCTGATCTGCCCATCCCCGACCTTGGTTCAGCCAGGCTGTTTGTGGGCAGCCGGGGCGAAGCCTTTTATGGGCTGGCCTACCTCGAGGGCAACCTGAGCGTAGGCCTCCAGACCGACAGCCAGGGGCAGTTCGACCCCGACCAACCACCGGTTTACCGCGGCACGGCGTTTTACACCATTCCCGGCAGCGGCAACGGCTTTGGGGTGCGGGCCGATCTGGGGGTGGTGATGGAAGCCCAGGGCATCACGGTTGGGCTGGGCATCCGCAACGCGCTGGGCTTTGCCCGCTGGAGCGGTACCGAGTTGCGCTGGAACGGTTCCAGCAGCCCCACCTCCTCGCAGGGCGAGCGGAGCAGCTTTGGCTTTGTGCCGGCGTTTTTCCTAAACGCAGCCACCCAGGTACCCCTCGAGGTCGGCACTTTGCTGCTCGGGGGTGACCTTGGCTACGAGACCAGCCTGTATGGCCGGGTTGGCGGCGAGTACAGCTTTGGGCCAGCCCGTCTGCGTGCTGGCCTGGGCTTCGACAACGGCCTTCGTTTTGGGCTGGGCGCTGGCTTCGTAGGGCCCGGCTTCAGCCTCGATGCCGCCCTCACCACCCACCGCGCACCGATCGTGGGCAACACCGTGTTTGGCATTGCGGTGAGCCTTGGACTGAACTTTTGAGGTGAAGTATGCCTAGACTTGCCTTTATCACGCTCCTTATACTCCTGGCTGGCTGTAGCGCCAGCACCCGCTACACCATCAACGTTAACGTGCTTAGCTTTATCCCACAAAGCCAGCGCAGCCTGAACATTCCCACCGGCTACTACCTGGTGGTATATCCTGGCCTCGAGGGCCAGCTGGTTCCACTGCCCCTGAGCCTGGATATCCTCGAGGGCGGCCAGATCACCATTCAAGGCACCGTAACCAACACCGGCAGTATTCTCATGAGCGGAAACTACGAGATCAGGCTGGCCCCAGAAAGCGATACCAACCTTGGCGACAACTCCGGTGGGGATGTGGGCCTGGGCAGGATCAGCTTCAATGTGGCTGCCGGACAGAGCGAACCCATTACCACCACCGTAAATTTAAGCGCCACAGAGAACAGCGCCGCCTTCAACATCATCAAGTCCGGCTCTTTCCGCATTGCCATTCGGGTCGAAGCCAACAGCAACGGCGGGCGTTTCGTTCTCACCACTGCACGTGTAAAGGTTACGGGGCGGCCTTTTGCCATCATCAAGTAGCAAGGCAGTAGAAAAGCGCTGGGGGTTAGCACCCCCAGCACCGTTTTAACCCGATCCCAACGATATTCCTTATCAAAAAGCCGGATACGCGTTGTCCGGAAACCGAAAAAAGCCTACCGCGCCTCGGCCTGGCGGCTTGCGAGCACAAGCTCCTTGGTAGGAATTCGGCTGTGAATAAACCAAAACCCCACCAGCCCCACCAGCAGCACCAGCACCTTAACCCAGAACACTGGGATAAAGAAGATAGCACTGGTTAGGGCAAAAAAACTCAGCGTGCACAGGGCAAAAATCTTGGCCCGGCGCGACATGCCAAGGCCGTTGCGGTAGTCTCGCACGATGGGCCCCACCTTGGGCAGGTTGAGGATCCAATTAAGAAAACGCTGGCTGCTTCTGGAGAAGAAGTAGGCGGCCAGAATAAAAAATACCGTAGAGGGCATGCCGGGCACCACCGCGCCGACGAAGCCCAGTCCGGCAAAGAAAAACCCAAGGGAAAGCCACAGCGGCCGTAAGGGATTGATGGGCGACTTCATAGCTGCCAGATATTATGCCAAAAAACCGTAAGGATAAATGTACCCGGCATCCCCCGTACCGCTCTTGCACCCGAAAAATCAGCCAGCCGATGCTTTTGCCACCGACTGGCTGTTGCTACCTTTGGTGCAGCTTTACAGCAACCCCGCCTCGCGCAGCAACTTGAGCGCGGTATCGAGGGGAAGCTTCTCGAAGTCGACCTTGGGGCTTTTGGCTACTGCTTGGTTGACGGGCAGCAGGTTCGATCCGAGCACAACGCCTTTGACTACGGGGTATTCGATAACCTCGCTAGCAAAGAACTGCTGCCCCTTAGGGGAGAGCAGCCACAGCAAAAAGCGGTTGGCCGCCGCTGGGTTTTTGTTGGTCTTCAAGATGCCTGCGCCTGTTACCAGGGCCAACCCACCCACATCGCCATCGGCAAAATAGTAGGTGCCAATTTGCTGACCAGTCCGTACAAAGCGCTGAATATAGTAGTGGTTGGTTGAGCCCAGGTCGATCTCACCGGCGCGTATGGCCTCCATCATGGCGGGGTTGGAGGCATACGACTTGGGCTCGAGGGCCTTCATCTCGGACAGCCACTGCCGGGTACGAGCCTCACCATACTGCGCCACCATGGCTGCGATCATGTCCTGAAAGCTGCTGTAGGTGGGCGTCCAGCCAATGCGCCCCCTGTACTGGGTCAGCCGGGGCAGATCCATAATGCTTTTAGGCAGGTCTTCTGGCTTGACCCGGCCAGGGTTGTAAGCCAGAACCCGCAAGCGAATGGTGAGGGGCACCCATTGGCGGCTGGCCGGCACAAAGTAGCTGGGAATGCGGGTAATAGAATCCCCCAGACGAAGGAAGAGCCCTCGTTCGGAGGCCACTCCAAGGGCACCCGCGGTGTTGGCCCAGAAGATATCGGCTGGGCTACGCCGCCCCTCCTCCTGCAGCGCGGCCAGAATCTCGGCATCGCGCCCATAGCGCACGTTTACCTTGATACCGGTCTCGGCTTCGAACTGTTTAACCAATGGCTCAACGAGCCCCTGCCCACGGCCCGAGTAGATGGTAAGGCTTTGCTGCTGGGCCTGGGCCAGCCCCAGCAGGGCCAGCAGAGCAATCATCAGAATGGGGTATCGCTTCACGTTGTTCCTCCTGTAGTCACTGTTCAAGCCGCGTTAGGCTCGCTGGAAAGTCTATTGGAGGTCATACATAATGTCAAGTATTCCAGTCGGATTTATTTAGTATTGGTAATAGGAGCCATTCGCAGCAACCTGCTACACAGGCACGGCATTGTGTGGTATTAGACTTGAGGTGATGCGTAGCTTGCTCACACCCACTGCCGTTCGAGCCATCGGGCAAATACTTGCGGTTTCCTACCCTTTGCTGGCCCTTTCGGCTGGGGCGCGCTCGATCTACCAGCTCTTCTTCAAGCCTGGCGTAACCGACTACTTCCCCCCTACCCTCTCGGCTGTGGCTGCCGTCATATACCTGGTGGCAACGGTAGCATTTGTAATTCGCAAGCCCTGGGCCTGGTGGGTTTCGGTAGGGGCCCTTAGCTTCGAGATGGTGGGGGTTCTGCTGGTAGGCAGCCTGAGCCTGGTCATGCCCGAGGTCATCGGGCGCACCGTCTGGCACGACTTAGGCATTGACTATGGCTTTCTACCCCTGATCCAGCCCCTGCTGGGGCTGGTCTGGTTGTTCTGGCCCGCAAACCGCAGGCTATTTTTCGCTACAGCCACCCTGCCCTAAAGCGCCCTCGAACCGCTCGCCAACATTGCCACTGCCTCCTGTGCAATAAGCTGTGGCGGTAGCAGCCTATTTCGCCTGGGGTTCACGGGGCCCAATGGCCTCGTGCACAAACGCCCACAGCACACCCAACACAAGGCCCAGAACCCCAGCCACCACGGTAAACAAGAGTGGCCTGGGGAAGCTGGGACGAAGCGGTTCAGCCGGGGGAACCAGCACCTGCACCAGCAAAGACTGGTTTACCAGCTGACCTATTGCCTCAGGCTGTTTCAAAAAATCGGTCAGGGTGCCGATGCGGGCCTCGAGCTGGGCAATTTGCGAACGCAGGCGCGACTCGTCGAGGCTCAGGCTGGTGTAGGCGGGGTTGGTAGCGCGTGCGATCTGGGGGTCGGTGCCCCGGGCCTCGAGGGCTGCCGCCACGGTTGGGTTGGAGGCAACCGGGTCTGGGGCCGTGCGAAGCTGGGCCTGGATGCCCTTCAGGCCATCCTGGGCGGCTTGCAAGTCGAAGCGGGCCTGGGTCAGGGCCGCCCGCAGGTTGGACTGGGCCCCCTCGAGCAGGTTGCGCTCGAGGTACTTCCGCGCTACCTCCAGAATCCGCCCGGCCCGGGCCTCAGCCTCAGCCGCGGTGCTGCCCTGGGCTGTTAGAAACAGCAATCCCCGCTTCTCATCGAAGCGGGCTTTGTAAAAGCGGGTGGGGTTGTCTTCGCCCAGCTGATTGGCCAGCAGCCGGGTTCCAAGCAAGTCTACAAACCCCTGGGCCAGGCCCGACAGCGAGGGAAGGTTGTTTAGCAGGCCCTGGCTGGACTGGTTGGAGATGGATAGGCTCACCACCACCTGGCTGGTGTAGGTTTTGGGCCAGAGCAGGCTAAAGGCCAAGGTAAGCAAGGCCAGCCCCAGGGCCAAACCGACGATCAATCGGCTCCGGCGCTTGAGGACCAGGTACAGGTCGCGCAGGGAAATCTCGTCGCTTGTATGGCTTTCGTGCGGCATCATCGGCGCATTCTATCAGATTGTCGTTGGGGGTTTTTCTTGAGCGACTACCCAGGCAAAAGCAAGCAGCAGGGGATAGTATACCCAGGCAGAAAAAAAGGTGAAGTCCAGGGAGTTGAGCACTAAAGCCAGCAGCGCAAGGGTCATCACCGATGCCGCTTTAGCCCTCCACAACACCCGCAAAACGATTGCCAGCCAAAGCAAAAACCCAAACAAGGCCAGCCCGCCACCTTCCGCCAGCAGCTGCAGCACCAGGTTGTGCGCATGGCCGGGCGTGTATTCAATGGTCTGTGGTGGAGGGTTTAGATCGAAATACAGCGCAAAGTTTCCAAACCCAATCCCCCCCAAAGGGTTTTCCCACATGGCCTGCCATGCAATCCACCAAAACTGCAGTCGAGCCTGGGCATTGTGATCCAGGGTCAGGGCCTGGGCAAAGCGACCCAGCAGCTCGGGTTGCCAGAGCGCTATAGCGCCCAATAGTCCAGCCAGCCCCAAGGCAACAAAGCGGTAGCGCCCCAGACTCCAACCCCAGGCCGTACCCAGCAGCAAGAAGGCCCAAAACGCCGTTCGGCTGCCAGACACCCAGAGCAAAAGCCCCGCCACCACCAGGGCCAGCCCACCCAGGCGCCGCCCACCCAGAACCCAAACCAGACCCGCAAGCATCACCGCACCATGCCCGAGAATATTGGGTTGGGGGGTGAGGCCCACAACACGGCCACCTGGCCCCACCTCGAACCATTGCCAACCCGCATAACCAAGAAGGGCCAGCATACCCAGCAGTACAGCCTGCGCGACCGTTTGGGGAGATAGCTGCCGAAAAAACCAGACCCCCGCTTGCAAAACCAGAAAACCCATCAACACAGCACCTACCCACCACCAAACCCGCCAGCTTAGCGGCATAAGGCCAGTTGGGCCCATTCGATAGGCGGTGGGGGTAGAACCCTGCTCGAGCTGAGGCCAACCAATGTCCAGGTAGCTGTAATCACCACCATTGTTTATAAAATCAACCGCGCGCAGCTCCATGTCCCCTTCCTGCACTGTATACGTCGCCCAAGCCCGCCAGACTTTTGGAGCCACCTCCTGCATATGCACAGGCACGGCATGGTGACCCCTGTGGGTAAAAAAAGTGATGGCAAGCCTGGCCTCCGTACCATCGTGCCGCAAGTAAAAGCTCTGGGTATACGTTCTGCCTGCTTCAACCGGATACCACCTTCCAGTAAGAAACTCCCTGTATTCGATGCCAGATCGGGTACTGTAGCGCGGAACGCGCCAAAAGCCCTGATCCACGAGCCTGGCCTCTCTGTGGTTATTGTCTTCAGGATTCCAACCCGAGAGCTCGTGAAGCAAAGGACTAATGGGGTTAGGCGCGCCATCGGTAGCCACCTGGACATACGGAGGAGGCACCAGCGTTGGAACAAATGCTTGGGAAGATAGCAACTGCCCCAAAGTTCCAAAAACAGCCATTATTACAAATACCACCCCCAGGTAGGGCTTGCGTTCCCGCAACAGGTACCAAATGCCCCACAAAGCAGCCAAGCCCGCAAACCAGGCCGCTTGCAGGGGCAATGCAAAAAACAACCCAAGCTGCGCCCAGCGGCTCAATAGGCCCCCTTGCCAAAAAGCACCACCCAGACCGTGCGGGCCAGGATGTACAGGTCGAGCCAGGGTGACCAGTTGCGTACGTAGTAGGCATCCATAGCGACGCGTTCGGCGTAAGTGGTGTCGTTGCGTCCAGACACCTGCCAAAGACCGGTTAGACCAGGGCGCACCTTTGTATACAGGGCAAAAAGTGAGCCATAGCGCTTTACCTCATCTTCTACGATGGGCCGCGGACCCACAAGGCTCATCTCACCCAGCAAAACATTCCACAGCTGCGGGAATTCGTCCAAGCTTGTTTTGCGCAAAAAACGCCCGACTCGTGTTATCCGAGGGTCATTTCGCAGCTTTTGGTCTCGCTCCCATTCTTCACGAAGCTCGGGATGTTGTTGCAAGTATTCATGTAAAAGACGGTCGGCATCCTGGACCATGGAGCGGAACTTCCAGGCCCTGAAGCGTTGTGCCGCCAAACCTATCCTGGGGTGTCCATAAAAAGCGGAACCAGGAGAATCCAGGCGGATGAGCAGGCTCAGCAGCACCCCCAGCAAGGCAATTGGCAGGGCAAACAAAATGATAAGGCCCACGTCGATGATGCGCTTGATGATGCGCGGCCCAGGGAGAAGCAGCCTTTGCCGCACCTCGAGGCCCAGCACACCCCCCAGGTCGCGCGAGGATACCCACAGGCTCGCCAGCCCAAACAGGTCGGGGATCAGGATCAGGTGCGGGAAGTTCGCCCCGTGCTGCTCCAAAAGCTTTAGCAGACGGCCTCGCTCTACACCCGGCATTGCTACGATGGCGTACTGCACACCCATGCGGGCAAACTCTGCTGCACGCTCGAGCCCACCGGCCACTGGCAAACCTTCCACCCGCTGGCCCTGCTTAGCGGGGTCGTCGTCCAGCAGAGCAATGGGTTTGAAGCCCAGGCCAGGCTGCTTACACAAGGCCCGCACCACCGCTTCGCCGGTCTGGCCTGCGCCAAATATCAGCACCGGCACCCCCCACCAGGGTTTGCGGGCAAAAAGCTCGCGCACCAAAGCCCGGCCCAGCGGAACAAGCGCCAGCGCCAACCCCCAGGCAAACACAAAAGCCCCCCGCGAGTAGTCGGCCCCCGCTTTGTACATGAAGGTGGCGGCCCCCAGCACTACAAAAACCAGGCTGGTGGCATAGGAGAGGCGCCGTAGCTCCTCGGGCGGTGCAATGCCCACACCATAAAGCCCGGCCAAGGCGTAGGCCAGAGGGAAGAGAAAAAGCATGGGCCAAAGCTCGAGATATATTTCCCAGAGCAAGGAACGATCCCACAAAAAACGCAGCCATATGGAAAATACCAGAGTAAGGACTACAGTAAGAAAATCTGCTGTGAACAAAAGGAGAAATCGCCGAAGGGATGGTGTTGGGTGTTTGCTTGGTGTGCTTATCGAAGTGTGCCCAATCGATTGCAAAGCTACCTCCCAGCCAGCTCGCGGTACAGGGCCAGCGTAGCGTCTACCATTTTTTCTACACTAAATTCTTTTACACGCAACCGACTTTGTGCCCCCATGCTAAGACGCAAAGCTTCATCAGAGAGCAAACGATCCAGCGCTCCAGCAAAAGCCATAACATCTCCAACAGGAACCACAAAGCCATTTTCGCCATCGACAATAGCCTGATCAGCTCCCCCAACACAAGTTGCAACTATAGGCAAACCTTCAGCCATCGCTTCCAATAGCACGTAGGGAAACCCCTCATATTCGCTGGGTAGTGCAAAAATATCAAAGCCACGCATGGCCCAGCGTCCATCAATAAAACCCGGTAAAAAAACTCTGTCTGCAAGGCCCAGCGCATTGACCCTAGCCTCGAGTTCAGTGCGAAGCGGCCCATCGCCAACAATAACCAGGCAAGCCTGTGGGTGATTATGAGCCACCTGTGCAAATGCTTCCAGTAACATAAAAGGGGACTTTGGAATCGCCAAGCGGCCCACAAAACCGATTGTCACTTGCTCCAATCCGATGTGCAGGTTTTTGCGAACCTCTAGGCGCGAGCAAACGTTATCATTATGGAGATCTAAACCATTTGGAATGAGCCGAATTTGGTTGTGAGTATAGTGCAAGATAGCTGCTTCGTTAATTTGCCACTTAGATACAACCACAATTGCATCTGTTAGAGGAGCTAACACAGACTCCATAAATGCATAGAATCGTCCCAACAAACCGCTATTAGTGGGATAGAAAGAAACAAAACCGTGAGGACTATAAACGATTTTACCTTGTGTTAGCATCCTAAGCAACCGAGCTAAAGCACCGCCTTTAGCGCTTTGTCCGTGGATTATGTCAAAATGACCAAAAGCTCGCACGTATTTATTCAGGATGAATAGTGCCCGCAAATCACTCGGATGCGGCGCACGACGCATGGGGACTTCCAAGCAACGCACACCTGCTTTCTCGAGTTCAGGTAATGCCAGAGCAAAGATATTGTCCATCCTTAGTGGAGAGTATGCCAAATATACTTCCACCCCGCGAAGCACTAATCCATGGCAAAGATCTACTACGTGGCGCGCTGTGCCTCCGCCAGTGGCCTCGAGAATTTGTAAAACTTTCATAGAGTTATCTATTTCTGCTTCTACTTTGGAGCGCTTAACGGCTGTATTCAAGCCCTGCTTACTAGATATTAGTTTTGTCAGAACAAACAATATCAACCCCGGGAAGCCTAGGTTTTCTCATACAGTAGGTTCCTCTTAAAATCAACCTCCTAACCTTCCTTGATAACATCTTGTAACGCTTGCCAAGTTAAATCCGCAGTCCTTTGCCAGGTGAACTGCTTAGCTCTTTCGAGGCCCATAGTATGCAATTCTTGCCGCAAATCAGCATCTTGAGCTATTCGCCGGATCCCTTGCGTTATTGCCTCAACATCATAGGGATCTACCAATAGCGCTGCTCCACCTGCCACTTCGGGCAATGACGTTACGTTTGAAGTTAATACTGGCACGCCACAAGCCATTGCCTCGAGAAGTGGTAAACCGAATCCTTCATAAAGAGATACATAAACTGCTCCCAACGCACCTGAATATAGTACGGGCAAGTCCTCATCCGCAACATATCCAAGGTACATAACAGACGGATCCGCTGGCAAATCGCTTTTGCCAGCAAATGGGAGGCCCTTTGCGCCAACAATTACCAGTCGCACTCCCGGTATTCCTACTCGATGCCAGGCTTCAATAACTCTTCTCAGGTTCTTTCGCTCAGATACAGATGCAACACTAATAAGGTAGGGTGAGTCAATGCCATAGCGAGAGGATAAACTTTTTACTCTTTCTTCAGAAGAAGGAGCAAAGCGGAGATCTACACCCAAAGGCGCAACAATCACCTTTTCGCTTGGCAGCCCAAACAAATCAAGAATTCGGGCCTTACTAAATTCCGATACAGTCAGAATGAGTGCCACACGCTTAACCAAGCGTGGCAAAAGCCATCGGTAAAAAGTTGAGAACTTCCAGCTATACCACTCGGGGTGCTCTAAATGCGCGACATCATGAACTGTGATAATTTGACGGCTCACTAACAAAGGTCCCGATCCTCCAGGAGACCAGAGCCAACCATCCTTGGAAATCAGCCGAGGTAGTACCACTTGTTCCCAAAGATGACCACCTAATCCATATCTCCCCCACAGTAGTGTCTTAGTCACTAGTTGGTGTTGTTCAGTCAGAAGGCCGTACCCATCAATCGGCTTTGATGGGCTTGCTAATGTGACCTTTGGTAAGCGACGCAAAATTTCCAGAGCATAACGCTGAACTCCAGTTAAAGGTTGTGTCATAAAACGTGCGTTGACAGTTAGATCGGCGCTCATTGCTTAGTTCCTTTAAGGGATATTCTTATGAGATAGGTCAGATGTACCAAAGCAAGGAATAAAAAAGGAAGAACCCAGATGGTTAGGAAAAAGAAATTGATGCGGAGAATCGAGAATAGACCCGGAAAAGCCAAGAGAAAATAAAAACCTTCTGGGCGAAGATGGTACACAGCCAGTCGCAACTTGTATAGTGCGCCTAAAACAAAACCGGTAACAATGGCAACAACTATAGATGTCCAACCCCAATCGTACCACCACAGCGCTAGAACGTTTACAGTACCGTCAACACCCTGCCAACCTGGACATTGATCGTAATATGCTTGTATACCCAAAGGCCCAGCAAGCATAGTTGTGGACCACAACTGCATGGAGGGATTACAGCTCATCATGATCAAAGTATTATTGAAATCGGCAGCAAAATAGCCTTGAGCAAGGCGTTCCCAGGTATAAACCTGAACTTCAGGAGAAATGAGGGGGAGCTGGTTAGATTTTGCAAAAGCTGCGCCTGAGCGGAAAAGTTCTCCGATCCATATCAGCGCAGCTAGAGTTATTAATGCGTAAAAGATCAGACGTGTAGACACCTTTTGCAAGATGAAATAAGCAGCTAGAATCACCAGCAGATAGTAAACAAAAAACATCCGAGCAGCAAGGAAAAAAGCATGTAACACAACTGCCAAGCCCAGCCCAGCAAGCCACCACCTCGCGCGGGAAACCCATGGCTTTGGAACATGTGGATGAAAACTCAAAACAGCGAGAATAGCCGTTGAAAGAAGAAATAAGTTATTTAAAGAACTAATTCCGACTCTTCGCTCTGACCTGGCCAACTCACCAAGAGCAGCCAAATTTCCCCGTGTTAATAATTCGCTAAATAGTTCAGGATTTTGAAGAAATGTTCGAATATAAACCAACTCGCCCAGTAACGCAAAACTCATAATTATCAAAGCCCATCGCCACCAAAATCGGATATGCCCTTCCTGCAAAGCAACTCGATACTTTTGAGAGACAGGAATTAGGGTACCCAAAATAATGCTTGCCTCGAAAATGATAAAGAAAACGGCCCATTGTAGCAATGCTGAAGAACTGTCATATCTAGGGGAAGCACTTTTAATAGTGGGCTGCTCGGGCATGAAGAAGAACCAAAAAGCAAACTGCCCTAAAAAGAGAACAGCCACAATTACTCCGGGGTGCGTTAAAAAGCGCTTGACCATTCTAACCCTCTAACAAGGCCTGTACGAGTTCCTCCCATGAATAAATGTCAGAGGTAGGTATAGTTGAGCGATCCATCTCTAAAGCCTTCCTTAAAGCCTCAGCGATACTGGCATCATCGCCAGGACGGTATGAAATTACGTTGGGCCTCGAGGAGCAAAGGAAATCCGGTGCAATTATGGGCAGTCGTACATATGAGTACTGGATGATCTTTAGAGTGTCGCTGAAAGACTCTGCTCCGGGACTATATTCCCAAGTTGCCAACCCCACATCAGCACACTTAATAAATGGAATAGTGTTAATAAAGGGCTGCTCTCCGTAAAAATGAATGTTTGAATTCCTTATTTTGGGCTCAAAAGGGCCAACGATATGAAATTGCGCTTCCAGTAGAAGATGGGCCGCACGTTGTAGGAAATCATAATCAAGGCGCGATATCCCAACAAAAACAAAATTTGGACTCTTCGCCTTATCAAAAGGACTTAAATACGACCGATCAAATAATTCTTTTTGTATCCCATGGTAATGCAAATAAAGATTTTGAGCTCTGTCTTTAAAATTTTCGTACATATACTGACTAGGTACACTGACCACATCAAACTCTGACAAGATGGCATTCTCTAACTCTACAACTACAGGGTGGTTTTTTAAGAGCCTGAGGTCGTCCGAAGCACGGTAAATAAACTTAGCTTGTGGATTAAGACTTTTGAATTTATGAAAAAGCATAAGACCAGGTGTACTCTCAAATACAAATATATCTGCACTGGTAATCCATTCTTCTACCTCACCCAGAGGGAGTTCACCATAGGATGCAAACAGTCGTTTGCTCAGCCTATTTAAAAGCGCAAAACGCAAATTTGCAGGATGAAACGGAG
The DNA here is from genome assembly GCF_000620065.1 of Meiothermus cerbereus DSM 11376. Taxonomy (NCBI): domain Bacteria; kingdom Thermotogati; phylum Deinococcota; class Deinococci; order Thermales; family Thermaceae; genus Meiothermus; species Meiothermus cerbereus. The sequence goes on from NZ_JHVI01000024.1 coordinate 57,576, forward strand.
TAAACCACACATAGCTGAAAAAGCCTGGCTTTACCTTACAAAGCACATTTCTCTCACCCCAAAATTCGAAATACCTCAAACGGTGATCGCGCCGTAAGTAGGAAAGCCAGCTTAAAGAAGCCGTAAAGAAAAGAACTTCCCAATCCAAATTATGAAACGCATCTGCCAGCCAATGAAAACCTGCTTTCCTCTTAGAATTCCAATAATGCCCAGTAATTAGGACAACACGCGGTTTATGCATTACTTTTCCGCTCCTCGTAAATCCGTAGCAGCTAGTCTTATTTTCTCTTCCTGCATCACTTTATCCATATTTTGAATTCCGAAAGGTTCTTTGCTGAGACTGGATAAGAGCAACCCAGGTTATCCGTACTGTACTCCAAAAGTTCGTGTCCACGCAATTAGATTGATCCAGCGCCAGACCCGAAAATCAAAGGGTCGCCGCCCCTCGAGCACCTCTCGCCATTCCTGAAGAATGCCATCCGGACGAAGGGCTGGAATAGACCCCAGTACATCTCCCTTTAACTGCGCTTCTACCCAGGGCGCCAGGCTACGGAACCACTCGAGCTCGGGGGTAGCAAACCCGATCTTATCCTTCCGATCCAAGATCTTGTCAGGTACCAAGCCGCGCATAGCCTCCTTAAAAACTGCCTTGCTTGTTCCGTTAGGCGAAAGTATGTATCCCTCGGGCAAGCCCAGTATAAACTCAGCAAGATTTGGGGTCAGGAACGGCACTCGACTCTCAATGGAGTAGGCCATAGAGTTTCGATCCTCATATCTTAGGAGCATCGGGAGCGAGGTTTCGGTGAGAGCCTCGAGGAGCTCCAACCTCAAACGTTCCCGCCGCAATCCTGAGAGCTTAGAAGGGGATCGAGGATCTACCCCTCTATCAACAAACCATCTTCCTTCCAGCCACCTAGGAACCAGGCTCTCTCCAGCAAGATTGCGCGCTATGGGTTGGAGAGCTGGCGGCAATAGTCGTGCCAAAACCCTTTTCCAGACACCCTTTCGACCTGGTAGTCTGGACAACCTATATAATAGCGCCAGCGCCTCGCTCAACTGTCCGCTACTTATAAGTGATACCACACGAGCCGCATCGAAATTGATGTAGCCAGCCAGTAGCTCATCGGCTCCCTGGCCATCAAGCATAACCTTGATGCCCACTTCTCTAGCCAGTTGAAAAACCCTATGCTGAGCATAGATGCTCGTGCTACCAAAGGGCTCACCTTGAGCTTTTATCAAGGAATCCAAGTCATTCACCAGCTCAGATGGTCTTATCCGAACCTTATGGATATGTGCTCCTGCTGTCTGGGTTACAAGATCTACATACCGTTCTTCGGAAACCTCCTCGGACTCAGCCACAAAGCTGAAAGTGTGAAGCTCGAGGTCAGGTTCCAGGTGCCGCATGACCGACACGATTGATGAAGAATCGATTCCCCCGGATAGAGCAGCGCCTATGGGAACATCACTCCTCATGTGGAGACGTACGCTATCTAGAAACAAAATTCTAAGGTGTTGTGCTGCCTCCCCAAAAGAGATAGAAAGAGATTCTCTCAGATTCCATTCCCAATAGCGAACAAGCTCTGCACTATTGGAGCCATCCAGATCTACTCTTAGGTAATGGCCTGGCGGCAGCTGCTTTATTCCTTTGAGAAGGGTGTCGCCTCCAAAATCCGTAAGTCCAAACCGCAAGTACTTGTACAACCTATCAGGATGAATCTTCCGGCTCACTCGGGGAAATTCCAAAAGAGGGGGTGTTTCTGAAGCGAATACCAAGCCCCCCGAAAAGGGCGCATAATAGAGGGGCTTAATTCCGAACGGATCCCGTACCAGATAAAGCCTATTTTCCTCCGTGTCCAAAAGGGCAAAAGCAAACATACCAACAAAGCGCCTAACAGAAGAAGGGCCCCATGCTTTCCAGGCGCCCAACAGAACTTCGGTATCCGAACGGGTGCAAAATGTTTGACCAATACCTTCAAGTTCAGCTCTAAGTTCCACAAAATTGTAAATTTCCCCATTAAAAACTACAAAATACCGCCCGTCTGGGGTTCCCATCGGCTGCCAGCCGCCCTCCGAAAGATCCAGAATAGACAGTCGCCGATGAACTAGGCCAACACGAAAGGGCTGCTCAGAAAGCTGTCGTCCCCTCTTAGCTTCTTTTCCGTCCCATATAAGAAAGCCAAGGTCATCTGGCCCGCGGTGAGCAAGCCCTTTTGCCAGCCCAAATAACTGCCTCAACTGTTCAGTTGGCTTTTCAAAAACCACGCCTGCAATTCCGCACATACCTAGCACCCCATAGCACGTCTACTAACAACACGTTCGTAGATTGTAATCAACTTTTTTGCTACAGCATCAGAGCCAAATCGGCGCACAACGTAGCAACGAATTTCGTTTCCATCAAATCGATGGTAATTGACAAAGACATCATGTATAGTTGTTGCCAAAGCGTTCTCATCACTTTGAGGCACCAGATATCCAACATCCGGAGTTACAAAGCCCTCTGGCCCACCGCAGCGAGTGGCGATAACGGGCAAGCCACACGCCATAGCTTCAATGTAAGCAACCCCAAACGTTTCATAGCTGCTTGGTAGTACAAACAAATGCGCTTCTTGCATAGCTTTACGAACACCTTCGCGCGAAAGCAATCCCAAAAAATTTACCCTGTCTGCAATACCGAGGTCGCGGGCCAACAGCACAAGGGCCTCTCTCTCTGGCCCCTCTCCGCCAATATCCAGTACCACATCTTGCCCATTACGGATCAGATGGGCAAGGGCGCGAAGAAGCAAATCTATACCCTTTCTCTGATTCAAAATAGCAGCCGTAAATAGTCGAAAAGGTGGTGGGTTTGGGCGACTTGGAGGCGGAACAAAAAATTCTGTATCAACCACATTAGGTACTATCTCCACCGGTAAACCGTTAGTATAAGGCTCAATATCTCGAGCCAGCGCAGAACTTACGGCGAGCCTGGCCTGCGCTTTACGAAAAGCTCGCCTTACCAGGGGCTTCTGCCATAAGCCAAGCAGACCTTCTCTGTATCCCGTCCAGTGCTCTGTTAGAACGTACGGCAGTGGTAAGTACGAAGCGGCCACCCCAGCCCACACAGCAACATGAGCGTGTATAAGATCGGGACGCCCAAAGCGTCTGCTATACTCCTCAAGCAGTCTGCGTGCAGACCAGGTTGTCACCCAGGGCCAAGTAGGGCCAAGGGCCATTCCTTTTAATCGAACCTCAACTAAACCGTCGTACTCAGAAATGCTCGTTTGAAACCTGGGTGGATCGTCAATACCAGTACTGGTCAACAAGGTGCGAACACCCCATATTTCTGGATAAATGAAACCCACTTTGAGACCTGCTCGCTGTAGTGCCAGCGCCTGCTCTTTAAAAAATATGCCTTGCATGGGAAATCTACTATAGGAATACCACGAAGGCAAGAAAAGAATATGCAGGTCAGACATCGAGGTTTCTCCGTAGACTGGGCCAGCTTATAACCATTAGCAATCCCATTCCAAGAAAAGCTATGGCTACAAAGGCCACTTCACTCACCAGAAAACTAAATCCAAGCAGCGCTGCCATTAGTAGCAAAAGCGATCCAATGTAGCTGGCATTCGTTTTTAGCCAGTGCCAAGAATTTACTTTTGCTAGTCGAAAAACCCATCCTATGTAAACTGCCGATATTACAACGCCAGCGAGCGCGTATAAGATGACGCTAAGTTTCGGATCTTCCATTGCAGCTCCACCCCACACAGCCAACAGTCGTAGCATTATCTCATAAATGGTAAAAAATAACGCCGCACGCTGCTTATCTGCAACAAGCACAAATGAGCTAAGCGGCGAAGAAATAAAGTTTAACAACAACCATAAAGACAAGTATCTTGCATACTCACCAGCTTCTCGCCACTGTGCCCCAAAAACAAAACTGAACAGCATAGGTCCGCACAAAAAGAGTAGTCCAAATATCGGCCCACCCAATTTGAGTAGGGCAGTAGCAGACGAGGCAACAAGCTTTGCCACAGCTTCAGGCTTACCTCTCTGACGGGAGGCTTCAGGGTAGAACACCTGTCCTACCGCTTGGCCAACCAAGAACCCAGGCAGTCCTACCACCCGCATGGCTAAACCATAGAAGCCAGTTACATCTGCCGAAAATAGCTTCGCAAAAAGTAAGGGAACCATTTGCAGGCCAATCGAGTCTATCAGAGCCGCCCACATGTTAAACACGGGAAATACTCGGTGGTTATAAGCCAATCTCCCCCAGGAGCTCGGGCTAATTTGGCTGAAACGACTGATGATATCTCTAAAAAGCGCAACGGACCCAGCCAACCTGCTCAAGACAAAGCCCAATAACAAGCCAACCGCTCCAAATGAGTTCAGTATGACTTGAAGAACTCCCTGCCCTAAAACCTGAGCAACTCGGACTCGGGCAAGCGCCTGGAAATTATGCCGGTATGCCGACCAAGAGGTGAAGATTTGTTGAACACCACTCAACAATAAGCCCAGTGGTAGCAACCACAGGTAATGTGCCAACTGGGGAAGGTTTAGTACAGAAGCAAATAAATGACCCCAAATCAATATTAAAACCCCACTGAGCAGGCTAAACCCAATAACTATTGCCAAAGAGAGTCCTGCTAAATTTATGGCCTCTTGTTCTTTTGAAGCCAGGGGTATAGCAATGTCATAACGTCCAGCAACACCAACGGCCAGTATTGAAATCAGCGCCGTGTAAGCAGCCAATACTCCAAAGTCTGCAGGGTCGTATAATCGGGCTAATAGTGGGATAAAAACAAGGCCCAATCCTTGCGCGAGAATATTGGCATTGGCTAACAACAATATTTTCGCCCCAAACTTACCTTGGGGAATCAACTTTGCAAGCCTGGAAAAAAAGGCCTTCATGTAACTCACTTGAGCGGAAAAATGCGTCGCATAAAGGGCTAGAAAGACGCCAGAAGTGTCGGGACTGTGTAATCGGGTTCGGTAGATAACTTGAGCGTAGTTAAAGCTTTAACGCATATGTTTTATGGTGCTTACAAGGCCTCGAGGCACACTGCCACTCAAACTACAACATATTTCAAGTCAACTACAATAGGGCGTTTAGTCACGGGTGCATCTCAGCAATTCCGTACAGGGAAAGCCCTCCACCTCAGGGCCTCGAAGGCCACCAGCGGATGGGAACTACATAGCTGGGCGCGGTGGGCTGCTGTGCGCGAAGCCCCAGGGCGACTCCACTGCATCCCCGAGCGTTTCATGCGGGCACCGAT